>JBMCMJ010000005.1:0-25737 GCA_048615135.1 Pseudomonadota bacterium | reverse complement strand
TCGATGTGTTGGTCCGGGTCGACGCCGACATGATCGCCTCGCAGTTCACCGTCGAGGTGCTCGAAGAGGCGAGCCGTCCGCTGCCGGCGCCGGCGGCGGCCACGGTGGAACCCGAACCGGTCGTCGAGGAGGCGGACGAGCCCGAGGAGGAGACGGCCGACGAACGGGCCGTCGGCGGTGACGAAGGCAGCAAGCGCAAGCGGCGTCGCCGGCGGCGCCGCAAGCCGCGTGTGGAGGGTGAGGTGACGACCTCCGAAATCGCGGCGGCCGCTCCGAGCGCCGACGAGGAGGAAGGCGAAGACGAGGCGGAGGCTGTCACACCCGTCGAGCCGGTGGCGCCCGCGGTTGTCGAGCAACCGCACCCCGTGGCGGCTACGGGGATCGAGGAGACCGCTTCGGTCACCGCCGAACCTGCGCCGCTCGACGCGGAAACGGACGCCGAGCCCGAGAAGCCGAAGCGCCGTCGACGGCGGCGCAAGCCGGCCGGCGGTGACGAGACGACCAGCGAGGCGGTCGCCGCCGAACCGAGGGCTGACGACGTGGAGCGGTCCGAGGAAGCGCTCGTCCTGCCCGAGCCGGTGGTGGTCGAAGCGGAGGTGCCCAGTCTCGCCGAACTTGCCGGTGATGAGACGGCGCCCTCGGCGGTCGTCGTGCCGTTGGTCGAGCCCGCAGCCGGGACCGCGTTGACGCCGGAACCGTCGACGAGCGCATCGGACTCGGCCAGCGAGGCGCCGAAGGTCGAGGTGGCGGTCGAACCCGAACCCGAAACGCCCCGGCGTCAGGGCTGGTGGAGCCGCTGGAGCCGCAGCGGCTAGGTGGGCGGCGCGTCCGGCTCCTGCAGGAGCCGGACCACCTCGTCGTCGTCGAGTTGGTGAAAGTCGTCGTAGAACTGGCCGACCGCCGCGAAGCTCGCGGGCTCGGCGAGGCAGACGACATTGTCGGCCAGACCGCGCATCTCGTCGGCCGTGTCGGGCGGCGCCACCGGCACGGCGACGACCACCCGGGCCGCCTCCCGCTCCCGCATCGCCAGAATCGCCGCCCGCATCGTCGTTCCCGTGGCGAGGCCGTCATCGACCAGGATGGCCGTCTTGCCCCGCACGTCGATCGGCACGCGGTCCCCGAGATAAGCGGCTCGACGCCGCTCGATCTCCCGCACCGCCCGCGCTCGCGCGTCCTCCAGGTAGTCGGGGTCGTGCGCTTCGATCCGTGCCGCCTCCGGGTTGTGGACCACGGTCGGCGGGTCGCCCTCGACCACCGCGGCGATGGCGAGTTCGGCATGGAACGGGGCGCCGATTTTGCGGACGAGCACGACGTCCAAGGGACAGGCCAGCCGATCCGCGACCACCCTCGCCACCGGCACGCCGCCCCGGGGGAGAGCCAGCACGACGGGTGATGGCCACGTCCGCTCCGCCAGGCGCTCGGCCAGGGCGTGGCCGGCTTGGTCGCGATCACGAAACGGCAATTGGATCCTCATCGCGCACACTCCCCGAGCGATTCCGTAGCGCGTCAGATGTCGAGCGCCTCCACGAGGCCGGCATGACGTTGGATGAAGGCGAACCGCAACTCCGGCCGCCGGCCCATCAGCTCACCGATCAATTCGACGGCCGCGAGGCGGTCGGGCAGGTCGACCCGGTCCAGGAACCGGGTTTTGGGGTCCATGGTGGTTTCCTTGAGCTGCGACGGGTTCATCTCGCCCAGCCCCTTGAACCGGCTGACCTCGACCTTGCGGTTCTTGAACTCGGTCTCCAGCAGATGGACGCGTTCGGTGTCGTCGGCAGCATAGGCAACCTTGCCGCCGGCGCTCAGCCGGTAGAGCGGCGGCCGGGCGAGGTAGAGGTGACCGGCTTCGACCAGGGGCCGCATCTCCTGGACGAAGAAGGTCATCAGGAGCGAGGCGATATGCGCGCCGTCGACATCGGCGTCGGTCATGATGATGACCTTGTCGTAGCGCAGTCCCTCGAGGTCGAAGCCGCGGCCGACGCCGCAGCCGAGTGCGGTGACGAGGTCCGCCACCTCCTTGTTGGCCTTGAGCTTGTCGGCCGAGGCGCTCGCCGCGTTCAGGATCTTGCCGCGCAGCGGCAGAACGGCCTGGGTCTCGCGGTTGCGCGCCTGCTTGGCCGAGCCGCCGGCACTGTCGCCCTCGACCAGGAAGATCTCGGAACCGTCGCGGGCCTCCTTGGCGCAGTCGGCGAGCTTGCCCGGCAGGCGCAGCTTGCGCGTCGCCGACTTGCGGTTGACCTCCTTGGCCTTGCGCCGCGCGACCCGGTCCTCGGCGCGCTCGATGCCGTAGCCGATCAATGCATCGGCCGCCGCCTTGTTGGCCGAGAGCCACAATTCGAAGCGGTCCTTGATCGACGCGTCGATCGGCCGGACGACATCGGGCACGATCAGCCGCGCCTTGGTCTGGCCCTGGAACTGCGGGTTCTTGATGAACACCGAGAGCAGGATGGCCGCCCCGCCCAAAAGGTCGTCGGCGGTAACCAGGCTCGCCTTTTTCTGGCCGATGCGCTCGGCATGGGCCTTGAAGCCGCGCAACAGGCCACCGCGCAACCCCTGCTCGTGGCTGCCGCCATCGGGGGTCGGCACGGTGTTGCAGTAGTAGCCGGCATAGGCGTCCTCGTCCTCGGGCCACGCGAGCGCCCATTCGAGCCGTCCCGCCCCGTCACCGAGTTCGCTCTCGCCGGTGAACATCGCCTCGCCGACCAGCGGCCGGTCGGCCGTCAGGCTCTTCAGGAAATCCTCGAGGCCGCCCGGAAAGTGGAAGGTGCGCGCCTCCGGCACGTCGTCGGCGCCGACGAGGGCCTTGGGATCGGCGCTCCAGCGGATCTCGACGCCCCGGTAGAGATAGGCCTTGGAGCGGGCCATCCGCAGCAGACGGTCGGGGCGGAAACGATGGCCATGGCGGAAGATCTCGGGGTCGGGGGTGAAGCGGACGCGCGTCCCGCGCCGGTTGGCGGCGGCCCCGACGTGCTCGAGCGGGCCGGTCGGCACGCCCTGGCGGTAGGTCTGCCGGTAGAGTTGGCGGTTGCGGGCGACCTCCACCTCCAACTCCGCCGCGAGCGCGTTGACCACCGACACGCCGACGCCATGCAGGCCGCCGGCGGTGGCATAGGCGCCCTCCTTGAACTTGCCGCCCGAGTGCAGCGTCGTGAGGATCACTTCCAGGGCCGACTTGCCCGGGAATTTCGGGTGATCGTCGATCGGGATGCCGCGACCGTTGTCGGTGACGGTCACCCCGCCGGCTTCATCCAGGTGCAGGCCGATCCGGTCGGCATGGCCGGCCACGGCCTCGTCCATGGCGTTGTCGAGCAACTCCGCGACCAGATGGTGCAAGGCCGTCTCGTCGGTGCCACCGACATACATGCCCGGGCGCCGGCGGACCGGCTCCAGGCCCTCGAGGACCTCGATGTCGGCAGCCGAGTAGGCGCCCGCCGGCTTCGATCCAGTATCCGAGAAAAGATCATCCATGTGCTTGACGATACGGGAAATTCGAGATCGACGCCAGACGGCCGGAGGGGAAAGGTCGCGGCGCGGGTGCGGAGGGAGACCGGGTCGCCGTCAGGCGGCGAGCGGGCTGTGCGGGTCGCGCGCGCGCTCCACCAGCGGAGCGAGCGGCGTCTCGGAGCGGGGGCCGTATTGCTGGATGATGCGGCCGGCGGCAAGCGCCGCCAACCGGCCGGCGGCGGCGAGGTCCATGCCGGCCGTCAGCCCGCGCAACAGCCCCGCTGCATACAGATCGCCCGCGCCGGTCGTGTCGACCACCTCGGGGACACTCGCCGCATCGACGACGTGGACCTCCTCGCCGGCGATCAGCACCGAGCCCTTCGGCCCCCGGGTGAGGGCGGCGATCTCGACGGTCCCGCGCACCGCCTGCAGCGCCTCGTCGAAGGTCTCGACCTCGTAGAGGCTCGTGATCTCCGCCTCGTTGGCGAACAGGATGTCGACCTGCGAAGCGATCAGGCCGCGGAACTCCGGGCGCCAGCGATCGACGCAGAACGGGTCCGACAGGCTGAGCGCCACCTTGCGCCCCTTCGCATGGGCGATCCGCGCCGCCTCCAGACAGGCGGCCTTGGCCGGAACGCGGTCGTAGAGATAGCCTTCCAGCAGGGTGACGGCTGCCCCGGCGATCAGGTCCGGCTGCAGATCCTGCGGTCCCAACTCGACACAGGCACCCAGATAGGTCGCCATCGTTCGTTGGCTGTCCGGATGGACGAACACGAGGCAGCGCGCGGTGGGGGCACCGTCGGCGACCGGCGGGTTGGCGAAGGTCACACCCACCGCCCGGCAGTCGTGGGCGAACACCTTGCCGAACTGGTCGTTGCGCACGCGCCCGACGAAGCCGGCGCGACCGCCCATCGCCGCGAGCGCCGCCATCGAGTTGGCACACGACCCGCCCGACATCTCGATCGCCTGCCCCATGCGGCCGTACAGCTCATCGGAGCGGTCCAGGTCGACCAGGGTCATGGCCCCCACTGCGAGCCCGGCATCGACCACGACCGCGTGGTCGGCAGGGGCGATCACATCGACGATGGCGTTGCCGATACCGACCACGTCGAGGGCGGCGTCGGCGGGCAGGGTCATGCGCATGGCGTCATCTTTCGGCGGACGGCGGGCGGGCGGCCCGCAGCGCGGCGGGTGCGGCCACGTCATGCGCGGTTCGACGGGCGAAGGTCAACCTCGTAACGCGCCTTCGGGGCGTTGGCACGATCGCCAAAGTCGATTAGGCATGTCGAAAATCGCTTTCGACGTGGGGGTTCCATGTTCCGCAGACGTGATCCTGCAGCGCCGATCGATCCGGACGTGCAGCCCGCGGGGCCCGGCGCCAAGGTCGAGTTGCCGAGGCGCGTGGTCGACGTCCCGGTGGGGCCGAGTGCGGCGCCAGCACCGACCGCGAAGGTGAGCACCGGCGCGGACGGTGGCCCCGCCGTGGTCGCGATGCCCCGAGCCGAGGCCCCGGCCGGCCGCCAGCTCACCGTCGGGGAAGGGATCGAACTGCACGGCAAGATCAGTGCCTGCGATCGCCTGACGGTATTCGGCCGGGTCGAGGCCGAGCTGGAGCCGAGTGCGTTCCTGGAGGTGGGCCGGGGTGGCTGCTTCGACGGCAAGACCGAGGTCGAAGCCGCCGACATCGCCGGGCGGGTGCGGGGCGACGTCACCGTGCGTGGCCGGCTGCTCGTGCGCAGCACCGGGCTCGTCGAGGGCACCGTCCGGTTCGGTGAACTGGAGATCGAGCGCGGGGGCCAGTTGCGCGGCAATGTCGGCGCTCTGGAGGAGCCCGCGGCCAAGGTCACCTCGCTGGTCAATGCGGCGAGCGGCGGCCAGGGGGACTGATCGGCCCGGCATTGCGGCGCCTCACTCGTCGTTCGACCGCTGTGCCTTGCCGCTGAGGATGTCCGGGTCGACCCCCATCGCCTTGGCGAGGTTGACCGTCCCACTGCCGCGCCGAGCCGGCTGCTGCTGGTCCGGGTGCGGCGCCCAGGCGGTGGCGAACAGGAGGTCGACCGTGACCTTGATGCGGCCGCGCGGGTCCGTGTCGCGCGCGGCGTAGTGCTCGAGCGCGCGGGCGAGGACGTCGCGGCGAAGCGGCGTCCGCGGGCGCTCGCGGAGTACGTTGGCCTCGCCCGCGCGTCGCAAATCGGCCATCAGGGCCAGCGGATCGGCGTAGGTGAGCGTGAGGCGGTCGCAATCGACGACCGGTAGCGCGAAGCCTGCCCGCTGCAGGAGGGCGCCGAGGTCGCGGACGTCGACGAAGGGGGCGACGCGCGGTCCGGCGCCGCCCGTGACGTCCAATTCGGCCGCCATCAGGGCATGGCGCAACTCGCTCAGGGTTTCGCCGCCGGCAAAGGCGAGGAGCAGGAGGCCGTCGGGCTTCAGGCAGTCGCGCGCTTGGCGGAGCAGGCCCGGCAGGTCGTTGACGTGGTGCAGGCTGCCGGCGCTGACGATGGCATCGAAGCTGGCCGGGCGGAACGGCAGGGTCTCCAGATCGGCGACCACGGACGGCGCATCGGCCGCAGTGCACAGCTTGGCGGAGGGATCGAGGACGACGGCGCGGGTGCGTGGCTCGCGCCGCCGCAGCGCCTCGGCGAGCGGACCGTGCCGCCCGCCCAGATCGAGCACGTCGACGAACTCGCGGCGGATGTCGTCCAGCCGCTCGACCAACCGCTCGACCATTTCGCCGAGCAGGAAATCATCCGCGATCAACCCGGCGGCATGGCGGTCGCGCTGCCGTCGCATCGTGCCGACGTCGAAGACCAAGGGTCCGCTCATGGCACTCAGATGGCGTCGGCGGCGGTGCCGGACAATCCCGCTCCTCAGCCGAACCGGCCGGGCAGGAACGTGACCAGCCCCGGAAAGACGATCAGCAGCGCGATCACGGCGAGGATCGGCACGAGGAACGGCAGCATCGCCCGCACGACCGCCTCGTAGGGCAGCTTGGTGATGCCGACCAGGATGTAGAGCACGTTGCCGAAGGGCGGCGTGATGACACCGACCGACAGGGTCACCACCATCAGCACGCCGAAATAGACCGGATCGATCCCCAGTGACTTGATCGCCACCATGAAGATCGGGGTGAAGATCATGACCGCCTCGACCACCGACATGAAGCAGCCGACGACCAGGAAGAAGCCCATGATGGCGAACAGCAGCGCGGTGCTGCCGAGTTCCAGGTCGGCGAGCATCATGGCCAGCGTCTGCGGGATCTGCAGACGGACGAGCAGCCAGCCGTAGAAGGTGGCCACGGCGATGATGAACAGGATGATCGAGGTGAACTGGACGGTCGAGCGCAGCACGTCGACGATCTCGCGCCAGCCGATCTCCCGGTAGATCACGGTGCCGAGCAGCAGCGCGTAGATCGAGGCCACCGCACCCGATTCGGTCGGCGTGAAAACGCCGCTCCAGATGCCGCCGACGATGATCACCGGCGTGAGCAACGGCAGGAAGGCGCGCCCGAACAGCCGGCCGAGCTCGCCCCCGGAGGGCCGCGGCGAGGTGGGCAGGTCGATCCGGTAGGAGAACACCAGCACCGTTGCCATCAGCGCCACGCCCAGCAGCACGCCCGGCACCAGGGCGGCGATGAAGAGCGCCGAGATGCTGGCACCGGAGAGCCACCCATAGACCACCATCGCGACGCTCGGCGGAATGATCGGGCCGATCACGCTGGAAGCGCCGGTGATGCCGGTCGAGAACCACAAGGGATAGCCCCGCTGGTTCATCGCCTTGATCTCGAGCTGGCCGAGACCCGCGGCATCGGCCGCCGCCGTGCCGGACATGCCGGCGAAGATCATCGAGGCGACGACGTTGACGTGGCCCAGACCGCCACGGATGTGCCCGACCAGCGCGTTGGCGAAATCGAAGATGCGGTTGGTGGCGCTGCCGACGTTCATCAGCATCGCCGCCAGGATGAAGAACGGGATGGCGAGGATCGGAAAGGCGTTGATCCCGCGCAGCATCTGCAGGGCGAACAGCTCGGTCGGGATGGCCGCGAGGCCGCCGTCGAGGACGAGCACGGCGAGGCAGGTGAGGCCGATCGCGACCGCGACCGGGACGCCCAACAGGAACAGGACGACCATCAGGCCGAGAAAGACGACGAGGCTTTCCATCTCAGTGGGCTTCCGTCCGGGCTTCGGGCATCCCGCGCACGAGATGGAGGAGCGAAAAGACGATCATGCCGCCGACGCCGACGACCAGGGCGAGGTAGAGCCAGGTGAAGCTGATGCCGAGTGCCGTGGTCGTGTTGTTGGCGCTCGTGAACATCATCCGGTAGGCGCCGAGCCAGATCACCAGGAACAGCGCCAGCGAGGCAAGTTCGATGAACAGCCGGAGCACGAAGCCGGGCCGGCCATGAAGGCGGCGCAGCAATACGTCGATGACGATGTGGTGGCGCCGGGCCCAGGCCGCGGCCGAGCCCGTCGCCACCATCCACAGGCAAAGCCCGGCGGACACCTCCTGCGCCCAGGCGACCGACCACCCGAAGGCGTAGCGGCCGAGGACCGCATAGCCGACGATGACGATCAGCGCCGCCATCATCAGGATGGAGCTCGCGTCGAACGCCACGAGCAGACCGCGTTCGAGTCGGCGCAGGAGGTGGGCCATGGCTCAGTTCGTGGCCGCGATGGCCGCCTCGACGTCACCCGCGACCCCGTCGGCCATCGTCGCCATGGCCCGCTCGATCGCCGGCATGGCCGCCGTCCGGAAGGCGAGCGGATCGACGTCGATGAAGGTCATGCCGTTCTCCTTCAGCGCCTCGATGTAGTAGGCGTCCTTCTCGTCCTCGACCTCGCCACCGTAGGTCCGGGCCTCTTCGACCGCCTCGGTCAGCATCGCGCGATCGTCGTCGGAGAGGCCGGTCCACCACCGCTCGCTCGCCACGTAGTGCCAGGGGAAGGACAGGTGGTTGGTCATGATGATGTAGTCCTGCACCTCCCACATCTGCCGGGTGTAGGGCGAGGCGAGGCTGTTCTCGTGGGCCTCGACCTGGCCGGTCCGCATCGCGAGGTAGATGTCCGGGGCGGGGATCACCACGGCCTGCACGCCCAACGTCTCCCAGACGTCGAGCCACAGCGGAATCTGCGGCAGGCGCATCTTCAGACCGGCGAGATCGGCCGGCGCGTTGATCGGCTTGTTCGAGGTCATGTGGCGAAAGGCGCGCTTCTGCGGGCCGAGATAGACGAGGCCGCCCTTGGCGCGGGCCTCCTCCTGCAGGGCTTCGCCCGAGGGCGTTTCCATGTAGGCCTCGACCGCGGCCCAGCTCGGGAACAGGAAGGGCACCGAGATCGCGTTGTACTCGGGGGTGTATTGGCTCATGAAATTGCCGCCGGTCAGCGCCATCTGCGTCTGCCCGAGGTTCAGGAGTTCGAGCACCGCGTTCTCGTCGCCGAGCTGGCCGCCCATGTAGTAGCGGACCTCGAAGCGGCCCTCGCTGCGCTCCTCGACCAGCTCCTTGAACTTCTGGAGCGCCGCCTCCTCGGAGCCGCCGGGGCTCATGGTGTTGTGGATCTCGATGACGCTCTGCGCCTGGGCACCGCCGACGAGGGCGATGCCGGCGAACAGCGCGCCCAACAGGCTTCGCTGGAGGCGCGATCCGGTCCGAGTGGGCATGGTTCTCCTCCCCAAGGTGAAGGCCGACGGGCGGCCTAGGTTTCGGCTCCCCTGCGCGGCCGCAGGGGGGCCAGGATTTCTGCGTCGTGCTCGCCGAGCTCGGGCGCCGGCAGGCGGACTTGGCAGGGCGTCCCCGACAGCTTGACGGGAAAGCCGAGCATGCGCACGGGTTCGTGCCCCGGGCGTGTGACCTCGAGCGCCATGTCCTGCGCCCGGACCTGCGGGTCGGCGAACACCTCGTCCAGGGTCTGCACCTTGCCGCAGGGCACGCCGGCCCGGTTCAGTGTCTCGATCCAGTGCGCCTGCGTGTCGGTGCGCATGCGCGCGTCGATCAGGGCCTTCAACTCGTGGCGGCGGGCGAAGCGGGCCTCGTTGGTGGCGAAGCGCGCCTCGTCCATGAGGTGTTCGAGGTCGATGGCGCGCAGAAACCGACGCAGTACCGTGTCGTTGCTCGGCGCCACCGCGACCTCGCCGTCATTGGCGGTGAAGAGGCCGTAGGGGGCGACCAACGGGTGGTCGTTGCCGGTGCGCGGCGGCAGCTTGCCGGTGGCGAAGTACTCGGAGGCGAGATAAGCCATGAACGAGAGGATGCCGTTGACCATGGCACTCTCGACGTGCTGGCCGCGGCCGTTGTGGTGGCGGGCGTGCAGCGCGTTGACGATGCCGAAGGCGCCGTAGAGGCCCGCGACGAGGTCGGTCACCGGCTGGCCGGTGCGCAGGGGCGGCTGGTCCTCGGCCCCGTTGACGCTCATGAAGCCGCTCATCGCCTGGGCGATGAAGTCGAAGGCCGGCCGGTCGACATAGGGACCGGTGCTGCCGTAGCCGTTCACGTTGCAGGTGACGAGACGCGGATTGAGGGCTGCCAGCCGTTCGGGCGGGAAGCCCATCTTGGCGAGCACGCCGGGGCGGTAGTTGTCGACCAGGACGTCGGCCGTCTCGATCAGCCGAGCGAGCAGGTCCTTGCCTTCGTCGGTGTAGAGGTCGATCACCACCGACTTCTTGTTGCGGTTGAACGAGGCGAAGTACCAGCTCACCCCGTCGCGGATGGTGCCCTGGCCGCGGACGGGATCGCCCTCGGGGCCTTCGACCTTGATCACCTCCGCACCCATGTCGGCCAGCAGCATGGTGCAGAACGGGCCGGCGAGCACACGGGTCAGGTCGACCACGCGGATGCCGTGCAGCGGGGGCAGGGCGTCCTGCATCAGCCGACCGCCGTCCTGACGTCGTCCATCGGATGCAGCCGCAGCCGCGGGCCCGCCTTCATCACCTGGCCCGGCAGGGGGCGGCCGATGACGGCCTCGACGCGCCGGGCCACCTCGATCACCTGCTCGAGGTCGATGCCGGTCTCGATGCCGCATTCGTGCAGCAGGTAGAGGAGGTCCTCGGTGCAGATGTTGCCGGTGGCGCCGGCCGCGAACGGGCAGCCGCCGAGCCCGCCGATGGCCGATTCGAAGAGGTCGATGCCCTCCATGAGACCGGCATAGACGTTCACGAGGCCGATGCCGCGGGTGTTGTGGAAGTGCAGCGCGATCTCGCTGTCCGCTACGGCCTCGCGCAGGGCCCGGCAGCGCTCGCGCACGAGCGGCGGCGTCGCCATGCCGGTGGTGTCGCCGAGGGTGACGTGGCGGATGCCGAGATCGGCATAGGCCTTCGCCAGATCGACGATCCGTGCGGTGGGAACGTCGCCCTCGAACGGGCAGCCGAACGACGTGGCGATCGCGCCCTGCACCGTGATGCCGGCGTCCGCCGCGATCCGGCAGACATCAAGGAAGCCCTCCAGCGAGGCCGCGGTCGAGCGGTTGACGTTCTTCCGGTTGTGGCTCTCCGAGGCCGAGAGAAAGACGACCATCGCATCGACGCCGGCTTCGGCGGCCGCCTCGGCACCCCGGGGATTGGGGACGAGAGCCGTCAGCCAGAGGTCGTCCCGTCGGTCGATGCCGGCCATGACCTCGGCCGCATCCGCGAGTTGCGGCACGGCCCGCGGCGAGACGAACGAGGTCACCTCGAAGTGCCGCACGCCCGCCGCGATCAGCCGGTTCACGGTCTCGATCTTGACGGCCGTCGGTACGAAGTGCGCTTCCGCCTGAAAGCCGTCGCGTGTGCCGACCTCGACCACCCGCACGCGCGCGGGCCAACCCTGTTCAGCCACCCTCGTTCGTCCTTGTTACGACGCCGAGCGCTGGTCTAACCGCCCGGGCTGCCTCTGAAAAGAGCAGAGACCGCGGCAAGCGGGCGGCCGGTCCCGCCCCACCGAGCGGAGCCGGACCGTGGTCACGCTCGCACCTCTCTTGCCGCCAGCCGTTCGCTGTGGCGTGCGAGGCGGCGGGCGGCATCGGCCAGGACCGCGGGCTCGGCCATCAGGCCCACCCGCAGGTGTCCCGCCGCCGCAGCGCCGAAGGCCTCGCCCGGCACGACGACCATGGCCTCCTCGTCGAGCAGCCCGTCCGCGAAGGCGACACCGCTGCGCCCGGTGGCGGTCACGTCGACCAGCACGAACATTCCGCCCGCGGGCATGTGTGCGGTCATGCGGTTCGCGCCCGCCAGGGCGCCGAGAAAGGCGTCCCGCCGCTCGCGCACCTGCGCACGCATGGCTTCGGCGGCAGCGAGCGCCGCCGGGTCGCGCAGCGCCACGACCGCCGCGTCCTGCACGAACTGGTTGACCCCGTAGAGCAGTGACGAGGACAGGCTGCGCAGCGCGCGGGCCACGGGCAGAGGCGCGATTGCCCAGCCGATCCGCCAGCCGGTCATCGCGTGCGACTTCGAGAGGCTGTTGACGACGATGGTGCAGTCCGGCCCCGCCGCCGTTGCCAGGGGCGAGCGATGCACGCCATCGAGCATCAGACCGCCATAGACCTCGTCCGAGATCAGCCAGAGGCCCCGCGCGCGACACAGTTGCGTGAGTGCGGCAAGCGACGCGTCGTCGAACACCGCTCCCGACGGGTTGCCCGGACTGTTGACCATCACGGCTCGCGTGCGCGGCGTCACCGCCGCTTCGATCCGCCCGACGTCCAGAGCGAAATCCGTTTCCGGCGCGAGCTGGACAGGCACCGGCACCGCCCCGATGGCGAGGATGCAGCGCGGATAGGTCGTGTAGACCGGCTCCAGCACGATCACCTCGTCGCCCGGGGCGACCGTCACCATCAGGCTCGCGAACAGGGCGGCCTGCGCGCCCGGAAACACGTGCACCTGGGCGGGATCGACGGCGGCGCCGAGCGTGTCGCGGGCGTGGTCGGCCACCGCGCGGCGCAGTGCGGGCTCACCCTCGGCCGGCGCGTAGTGGGTGCGCCCTTCGGCCAGGGACCGATGCAACGCCTCGACGATCATGGGCGGCGTCGCGAAATCCGGGTCGCCGACGCCGAGGTCGAGGATGACGCGCCCCGCCCGGCGCTGTTCGGCGGCGCGTAGGGTCACCGCCCACGCGGCCGCGGGGCCGCCTTCCAGACGTGCCACCAGCGGGGCGAGCGGGGGAAACGACGTCACGCGCGGATGTCCGTTTCCCGGCTCAGCGGCGCCGGGGATCGGAGCGGTAGTCCCAGGGCTTGATCCCGCAGCGATAGGCCGAGCGGCCGATGAGATGGGCGCCGATGGGGGCCGTCAACAGGATGAAGGCGAAGACCGCGAGGCCCTTGCCGACCACACTGGCCTCCCCGCCGAGGAACACGATCGAAAGGACGATGAGCAGCACGCCGAGGGTGCCCGCCTTGGTCGAGGCGTGCATGCGAATGTAGACGTCGGGCATGCGGATCAGGCCGAGCGCCGCGGCGAAGGCCAGAAAGCCGCCGAGGACGAGGCACAGGGCGGCGAGCAGATCGAGGACGACGCTCATCGATTGGCGTCCTCTTTGCTCTGGGGCGAGCGGTCGATGAACCGCGCGAACGCGACGGTCGCGAGAAACGCGACGAGGGCCAGCGCGACCGCGGCGTCGAGATAGGCGTTCACCCCGCTGGCGAGCGCGAACAGCGTGAGGAACGCGACCAGCAGCATCGTGAGAAGATCGAGCGCTACGACCCGATCGGGCAGCGTCGGTCCGCGCAGCAGGCGGATGGTCGTGAGGATCAGCGCGACGATGATGAACAGGGCCGCGATGTCGATGGCGGCCTGCACGACCCAGGACAGATCGTGACGGTGTTCGATGATCATCGAAGGGCCTCCAGCACCTTGCGCTCCATGCCGTTCTTGAGATCGGCAATCGTTTCGTCCGGGTCGTCGACGAACATCGCGTGGATGAGGAGGAACTTGCGGTCCGGATCCACGTCGACCGTGAGCGTACCCGGTGTCAACGTGATGAGATTGCCCGTGAGCATGATCTCGAGGTCCTCGGTGGCATCGAGCGGCATCCGCAGGAGTTGCGGACGCGAATGCATGCTCGGGGTGATGATCTCCCAGACGACGGCAATGCTGGAGCGCACCAAATCGTAGAAAAAGTAGACGGCGAGCCCGATCACCGCGAACGTCCGGCGAAAATACTGCGTGCCGTCGAACAGGTGCCGAGCGGCGTAGAGACCGAGAAAGCCGCCGGCGAAACCGAGCATCAGGCTGACGAAGTCGAAACTGCCCGAGACCGCCACCCATCCGCCGGCGATCAGAAGGTTGATGGCGAAGAGGTTCATGGGCGCTCTCCAAGGACGGCGCGGATATAGGCCTCGGGATCGGTCAACTGGGCCGCTGCCTCGACCGCGACCTCGTAGAAGGGGGCGGTGACGAGGCCGATGGCGATGGTGATCGCGGCGAGAAACACGATCGGTGCCACCAGCACGAGCGTCTCGGTGCGGCTCAGCGTCAACTGCTCCGCCCCACTCGGGTTGGGATGCGCCTTCCAGAAGGCCTCGAGCCAGATCTTCGACATCGAGAAGATCGTCAGCAGGCCGACCAGGAGGGCGACGAAGGCCACAACGTAGGACTGCACCTCGAGGCTTGCCTGGATGATGACCAGCTTCGCCCAGAAGCCCGACAGCGGCGGGATGCCGGCGAGCGACAGGGCCGGTATGAGGAACAGGACAGCCAGCCACGGTGCCCGCTTCCACAGGCCGCCGATCTCGGCCAGATCCTCGGACCCCGTCAGCCGCTTCACCACGCCGCCCACCAGGAAGAGGTTCGCCTTCACCACGATGTGGTGGATGATGTAGAAAATCCCGCCGACCAGCGCCAGGGGCGTGAACAGCGCGAGCCCCAGCACCATGTAGCCGATCTGGCTGATGATGTGGAACGACAGGATGCGGCGGATATCGTTCTGCGCCGCTGCCCCCAGAACCCCGGTCAGCATGGTCAGGGCAGACACCACGATCAGCAGCGTCTGCAACTGCGGCATCTGCGTGTCGTAAATGAGGGTAAAGACGCGGATCAGCGCGTAGACGCCGACCTTGGTCAACAGCGCCGAGAACACCGACGACACCGTCACCGCCGGCGTGTGGTAGGAGGCCGGCAGCCAGAAGAAGACCGGAAAAAGGGCCGCCTTCATGCCGAAGGCGAACAGGAACATGGCGGCGGTGGTCAAAACCACCGTCTGGTTTTCGAGGTTGTGCACCGCCTCGCGCAAATCGGCCATGTTGAGCGTACCGGTCGCGCCGTAGAGCAGGCCGACGCCGGTCAGGAACGCGATGGTCGAGATGAGGTTCAAGGCGACGTACTTGACCGCTCCGTCGATCTGCGCCTTGCGTCCGCCCAGCGCCAACAGGCCGAAGGAGGCGATCAGCATCACCTCGAACCAGACGTAGAGATTGAAGATGTCACCGGTCAGAAAGGCGCCGCACACGCCGGCCAGCAGTGAGTGCAGCAGGGTATGGTAGCCGACCCGCTCCTTCGCCTCGTCGATCTCCCCGAGTCCGTAGACCGTCGTCGCGACGGCGATGACACCGGTGATCACCACCATCGACGCGGCCAGCAGATCGGCGACCAGCACGATGCCGAACGGTGCCGGCCAGCCGCCCATGGTGTCAGCGATCGGCCCCTCGTCGAGCACGGCGGCCCCCAGCAGCAGGCTGGCGACCAGCAGCAGCACGCTGCCGATGATGCTCAGCGCCCGTTGCATGTTCTGGTCGTAGCGGACCAGGAAGCACAGCACGGCCGTGAGGAAGGGGATGATGATCGGCGCAGTCAGCAACACGGGGTCAGCCTCGATTGGAGCGTGGCTCGGCCACCCGCATGTCGTCGCCCTCGACGGTGCCGAGGGTCTGGTAGGCGCGGTGGACAAGGACGAGGGCGAAGGCCAGGAGGCCGAAGCCGATGACGATGGCGGTCAGCACGAGCGCTTGGGGCAGGGCGTTCGCCACCGGGCCGTCGGGTGCATAGGCGCCGTCGGCGATCAGCGCCGGGGCCGCATAGGTGAGCCTTCCGCCGGTGAAGATGACGAGATTGGCCGCGTTCGACAGCAGGACGAGCCCGAAGAGAAAGCGCACCATATGCCCGCTCAGCATCAAAAACGCGCTGGCAGCGACGAGCACGCCGATGAGGATGGCAACGGCCGTTTCCACGGGCTTACTCCTCGATATCGATATGGTCGGGGTGGGCGACGTCGTCCTCCAGGGCGAAGAGGATCGTGAGCACCGAGCCGACGACGACGAGGTAGACACCGATGTCGAACATCAGCACCGAGCCGATCGGCACGCCCTGCTTCGTCCCGTCCTCGCCGATGCCGTAGAAGGGCCACATGCCCTTCAGGAAGTCGCCTTCGACCGCGAGGCCCCAGAGGCCGGCGAGCAGGGCGAGACCGAGACCGATCACGCCGATCGTCGGCGGCTGCAGGCGGAGTGCTGCGAGCGTCGCCTTGACGCTGGTCGCCTTGGCGTAGAGGGCGAAGGCCGTGGCCCCCAGCAACCCGCCGATGAAGCCGCCGCCGGGCTCGTTGTGGCCGCGGAGCAGGATGAACAGCGACAACGCGATCATCAGCGGCGTCACGATTTTCGCGGCGGCGGTGAGGATGATCGAATTCATCGTGCTTCTCCCTTGGCGGCCGCCCGTTCCGGCTTGATCCGCAGCAACGCCAGGGCGCCGAGCGCGGCGATGATCACCACCGCGATCTCGCCGAAGGTGTCGAGGGCGCGGAAGTCGACCAGGATGACGTTGACGATGTTGCGGCCGAAGGCGGTGGGGGCGCTCTCGGCCTCGAAATAGGTCGTCAGGCGTCGGTCGAGATCGGTCTCCAGGACGGCGAGCAGCGAGACGGTGACCGCCGCGCCGAGTGCCACCGACACCGCCACGTGCCCCCAGCGCGGTCCCTTGTCCCAGTGCGGTGTGGCCGTGGCGAGGCGCGGCAGGCGCAGCAGGGCGACCACCACGATCACGACGAACAGCGTCTCGACCAGCAACTGGGTCATCGCCACGTCGATCGCGCCGTAGAGGACGAAGAACCCGGCAATGGCGACGCCGACCACGCCCAGCGCGACGATCGCGATCAGCCGCGAGCGGGTGAGTGTCACGGCGAGCGTGCCGAACAGGACGAGGCCGAGCACCGCCAGTTCCATCAGCGGCAGGCTCTCGAAGGTCGGCATGCCGATCCCGCCGCCGAGAATGATGGCGGACCAGAGCAGCACGGCCAGGGTGAGCACGGTCCAGAAGATGTAGCGGGTGACCTCGCCCGACTGGATCACCGCCGTCTGCCATGAAGCGACGTCCTTCAGGCCCTTGAGGGCGACGTCGTAGCCCCGCTCGCAGTCCCAGATCCCGCGGGCTTCGGCGTGGGCGAGACCGCGTCGGATCGACGCGAGGCGCAGGTAGATGACGATGCCGGCGATCGTGGTCACGGCGCTCAGGCCCAGCGCCAGATTCACCCCGTGCCAGAGCTTCAGGTACATGTCGACCGGTGTGCCCTGCACGGCATCGGCCGTGGGGATGACGAGATAGGTGCCCGCCCAGTCGGGCATGAGGCCGAAGGCGAGGCCACCGGCGGCGAGGATGGCGGGCCCGAGCCACATGAAGAAGGGCGCTTCCCCGGCCCGTTCGGCGGCCGCACCGCGCCTGCCGACGAACGGCTTGACGGCGACGGCTGCGGCAACGGCGACCATCATCGCACTGGCGGTGAAGGCGAACAGCAACACGAGGAGGCCGCTTGCCCCTTCGCCGAGGCCCGCCTCGTAGATCAATTCCTTGGCGATGAAGCCGAACAGCGGGGGCAGGCCCGCCATCGACAGGCCGGCCAATGCCGCGACGACCCAGGTCGCGGGCATCCGCCGGCCGAGCCCCGAAAGCTCGTCGATCTCGCGCGTGCCCGCCTTCTTGTCGAGGATGCCGATCGTGAGGAACAGCGCCGCCTTGTAGAGCGCGTGGACGATCAGGAAGGTCGCGGCGGCGGTGATCGCGTAGGTCGTGCCGAAGCCGATGAGCATGGTGAGCGTGCCGAGGCCCATCACGGTCGTATAGGCGAGGCCCAGCTTGAGGTCGGTCTGGCGCAGCGCCCAGATGGACGACAGCACGGCCGTCACACCGCCGAACAGCACGAGCGTCCAGAACCAGAGATCGGTGCCGCCGAGCGAGGGATTGAGCCGTGCCATCAGATAGACGCCGGCCTTCACCATGGTAGCCGAATGCAGATAGGCGCTGACCGGCGTCGGCGCCGCCATGGCATTCGGTAGCCAGAAATGGAACGGGAACTGGGCCGACTTGGTGAAGCAGCCCAGCAGCACGAGGATGACGATGGCGGTGTAGAAGCCGCTCTCGAGGAGCAACTCGCGATGCTCGACCAACGCGGACGCCTCGAAGGTGCCGGTGAGCATGCCGATGAGGAGCACGCCGGCGAGCAGCGCCAGCCCCCCGGCCGCCGTGACCAGGAGTGCCTGCAGCGCCTTCGCCCGCGCATCCGCCTTCTCGTGGTCGAAGCCGACCAGCAGGAACGAGGTTATCGTCGTCAGTTCCCAGAAGACGAACATGACGACCAGGTTGTCGGCGACGACCAGACCGAGCATCGACAACTCGAACAGGCCGAGCAGCACGAGCAGGCGCCAGAGCGCCGGGTGCGTCTTGAAATACGCGGCCGTGTACAAGAGGACGAGCGCGCCGATGCCGGTGATCAAGAGGGCAAAGACCAGGGCAAGGCCGTCGATCAGGAACGAGAGTTCCACCCCCATGCCGGGGATCCACGGCCAAGCGTAGCGCAGCACCTCGCCCGCGCCGATGGCCGGCAGGAAGGTCGTGAACCAGGCGAAGGCGAGGCCGGAGAGGAGAGCCGGAGCGAAGCGCCAAACGCTATCGGCGGCGCCGCTGGCAGCGGGTCGATCGGTGGAGGCGGCGGCGGTCAAGGCTTGGTCTCCAGGCGAGCGGTCGAACGGGGGTGCTGGGCTCCCCCGAAAGTCCTAGCAGGAAATTGGGCGGTGTCACTGAAGCCAGCATGAACGGGGGGCGATGCGCCCCCCGCTACGTCGTCTCGTCAGGTCGTCGCGACGCGTGTCTGCATCCGGCGCTGGTTCAAAAAGACGAACAATCCGAGGCCGATGCCGATCACATCGGTTACCAAGCCGCCCGAGATCATGCTCAATGCCGCGACCAGCACGATCGCTCGCTCGACGAGGGTGAGCCGGGCCAGGAGCCAGCCCTGCACCGCCGCCGCCAGGAGATAGACCCCCACGCTCGCGGTGATCACCACCTGGATGGTCTGCAACACCGTGCCCTGCATCAGCAGGGCAGGGCTGTAGAAGAACATGAAGGGCACGATGAACGCGGCGAGCCCCACCTTGAAGGCCGCAACCGAGGTCGGCATCGCCTTCGAGCCGGAGATCCCGGCGGCGGCGTAGGCAGCGAGCGCCACCGGCGGCGTGATCGCCGACATCACCGCGAAGTAGAAGACGAAGAAGTGCGCGGTCAGCACCGGCACGCCGAGTTGGACGAGGCCCGGCGCCACGACCGACGCCGCGACGGCATAGGCCGCGGTGGTCGGCATGCCCATGCCGAGCAGGATCGAGATGCCCATGGCGAAGACCATCGCGAGCAACTGGCTCTGTTCGGCCAGGGCGAGAAGCAGCGAGGAAAAGCGCAGGCCGACACCGGTGAGCCCGATGACGCCGACGATGATGCCGGCGCAGGCGCACACCGCCACCAGGGAGATGACCATGTGCGAGCTGAGTTCGAGGGCACGCAGGATGCCGCGCGGGCCGAGCGCGTTCGGCGTGAGCCAACTCACCACCGTGGCCGCGATCAGGGCGTAGGTGCCGGCGCGGATCACCGAGTAGCCGAAGAACAGGGCCACGATCAGCATGAGGATCGGGGCGAACAGATAGGCCTGCTTGGCCAGTTCCCGCAGCACCGGCAACTCGTCCTCGCGCAACCCGCGCATGCCGGTCTTGGCCGCCTCGAAGTCGACCATGAAGTAGACCGAGACGAAGTAGAGCAAGGCCGGGATCAGCGCGGCGATGGCGATCTCCTGGTAGGCGATGCCCGTGACCTCGGCCATGATGAAGGCGCCGGCCCCCATCACCGGCGGCATGATCTGCCCGCCCGAGGAGGCGGCCGCTTCGATCGCGCCGGCGCTCTTGCTCTGGTAGCCGACCCGCTTCATCAGCGGGATGGTCAAGGAGCCGGTGGCGACCACGTTGCCGGCCGAGGTGCCGTTGATCATGCCCATCAGGCCCGAGCCGAAGATCGCCACCTTGGCCGGGCCGCCCCGCGCCCGCCCGGCGGCGGCGAAGGCCACGGCGACGAAGTAGTCGCCGACCTTGGAGGCCTGCAGGAACGCGCCGAAAGCGATGAACAGGATGATGTAGGTCGAACTGACCGCGGTGGTCGGACCGAGGATCCCGTTGTCGGTGTAGAGATAGGTGAAGAGCCGCTCGAAGCTGTAGCCCCGGTGCTCGAGGAAGCCCGGCAGGAACGGCCCGAGGAAGCCGTAGCCGATGAACACCAGGGCGATGATGACGAGCGGCAGACCGGCGACGCGGCGGGTGAGTTCGAGGATCAACAGACACCCCGACAGGGCCACCCAGAAGTCCGGCCGGGTCGGCATGACGCCCGCGCGGAACTGCAGCGCGTCGAGGTTGAAGACGAGATAGGCGGCAACGGCGATGGACGCGGCGGCGAGTGCCCAATCGGCGAGGCTCACGTCGTGCTCGTCGGCCGCCTCGACCCAGGTGACCAGGATGGCGAGGACGGTGCCGGCCGCGAGCGCCCAGGCCCCCCATTGCCAGACATGGGGCGGCGGGTTCGGCAGGCCGCCCGCCTCGCGCAGAATCCAGGCCCAGGCGAAGGCCGCGACCGCAGCGAGGGCGAGGGCGAGGGCGAGGAGCCGCGCCGGGCGGAGCAGCGCCGGGTCGACGATGCCCGGTAGCGGCGGCGCCACCGAGCGGCTCGCGATCAGCGCGTAGCCGATCACCAAGCCGCCCGCGACGTGGAGGATACGGAAGGTCCAGGTCTCGAGCGGGGCGACGTTCAGGGCGAACAGGTGGAACGCCGTGTAGAAGATGCAGAGCCCGGTGATCAGCGCGCCGACCATATGGCGGGGAGTCCGCTGGTTGGTCGCCTGCGGCTCGTCCTCGATCCCGCGTGACAACAGTTCCTTGACGTTCGCGTCGTGCGTGCTGCTCTCGGCCATGACCGCCCGTTACCCCCGTCGACCCCGGCGGCCTTAGGCCGCGCGTGAAAAGCCCCGCCGGTCAAGGCCGGCGGGGCAATGCGTCGGCTGACCGGATCAGCCCTGCCATTCCGGCGGGAACAGCGCTTCGTCGATCTCGAAGCCCTTGGCCTGGAAGTACTCGATCGCCCCCGGATGGAACCACAGGAACGAATTGTGCACGTAGTTTTCGGGCAAGGTCTGGCGAGCCGCGCCGTGGACCTGCTTCATGCGGTCGGGGTTGTCGAGGACGACCGCCATGATCTCCTCGACGAAGCTCGCCGGGACGTCCTTGTGGGCGATGGCGAAGTTCCACATCGAGACGGACATCTGCGCCTCGGGCGTGCTGTTGTAGATGCCGGCCGGCACCTCGAACGCGCTCACCGGGAAGGCCTCGATCAGGGCCTCCTGCTCCTCGGCGGTGAAGGCGAAGATGTTGACCGCCTGCTGCGCCTCGAGTTCCGAGAACGCCGCGATCGGCAGGCCGGCGCAGAAGGCGAAGGCATCGAGGATGCCGTCCTGCACCTGCCCGACGAGGTCGGATGCACCACCGAACTGCACGTCGACCGTCAGGCCGAGCGCCTCGAAAAACTGCGGCCAATAGGTGCCGCACGTGCCGCCGCGCGGACCCACGCCCACCCGCTTGCCGTCCAGATCGGCCATGGAGGCGACGCCCGACGACTCGAGTGCGATCACCTGGAACGGCGTCTGGTACATCGGGAACATCGCCCGGACGTCCTTGAACTCGACGCCGGGCACGATCGGGCTGTTGCCCTCCCACGCATCGCGGGCCGGACCCATGGTGGTCATGCCGAAGTCGATGTCGCGCGTCTGGACGAGGGCGAGGTTCTGCACCGGGCCGCCGGTCGCCTCGGTGCTCGACGGCACGCCGGTCATTTCGGTGACCAGATTGGCCCAGCCGGCGCCGTAGATGAAATAGGTTCCGCCCTGGCTGGCGGTGCCGACGCTGAAGCTGGACGGGCGGTCCTGGGCGACGGCCGAAGCCCCGATCGCCAGCGTCAGCGTGGCGGCGAGGGTCGCTCCCTTGATGATCGCAGTCATGGGCTGGCTGCTCCTTGGTGTTGAAACAATCGAGGCGTGGCCGCGCGTCATAGCGGCCATGCAGCGTTGCTGGGTCGCTACACGACCTTTGGCAGACCGGCAACTGTGGCTCTGTGCAGTGCAGCAGAATCCGCATTGCTCGCTTGCCGTGGGCTGCGCGTCACCTACCTCCCGAGCGGATGTCACGGACGCGACCGAATGAGCCCCGCCGAACCGCTTGTTTCCCTGATCGTACCGGCCCTGCGTACCCACGAGACGATCGTTCGATGCGTCACCAGCGCCCTGGCGCAGACCCTGGACGAGGTCGAGGTCGTCATCGCCAGTGACGACGCCACCGATTATCTGGCAACCCTCGCGCGGGCCGGCGTCATCGACGCGCGGGTGCGCCAGGTGGCAACCGGCGGTGTGGCCACCGGCAGCCCCAACGCACGGAATGCCGCCCTGGCCGTGGCGCGCGGACGGCTCGTCGGCCATCTCGACGCCGACGACGCGATGCGCCCCGACCGCTTGGCGAAGTTGGTGCCGCTTGCCCTCCGGCACGGTGCGGCGGTCTGCAACACGGCGGTTCATGCGACCGACGGCAGCTTCGCCAAGCAGCCGCTCGCCGCTTTCGGCGCACCGCGCCACTTCACGGCGGAAGATCTTCTGGGCCCTCGCGTGCCCTTCGCCTGCCTGTTCCGCCGGGAACTCGTCCCGCATGGCTGGACGGCCACCCCGTTCGCCGGTGACGTGCTGATCAACCTGGAATTGTTGACCGCGGCACCCACGATGCAGGTCCATCCCGAGGGCCTCTATCTCTACTACAAGCGGCTCGGCTCGACGACGCTCGCGCCCGATGCCGCGGAGCGGGCCGAGCGCGGCTATGCGACTATCCTCGATCTGCTCGCGCGTCGCGCGTTGCGCGTGAGCGAGCCGATCCGCCGGGCGGCGCTCGCCCAGTTCGCCTTCGACCGGCGGCTCAACCGCTTGTTCCGCACCTATGGGAAGGAGGGCCGGGTGGCGCATCTCGAGGCCTTTCTGGAGCTGACCGAACTCGGCCGGGCTCCCTGGGTCGAGGACGAATTGCAGCGCCTGGAGGCGATGGCATGAAGACGGCGCTGGTCACCGGCGGTGCGGTGCGTCTCGGCCGGGCCTTCGTCGAGGCGCTCGCCGCCGACGGCTGGGCCGTGGCGATCCACTGCAACGGCTCGATCGAGGCGGGCGAGGCCCTGGCCGAGCGGCTGCGGAAGCAGGGGGCCCGCTTAGCCGTCGTCCGGGCGGATCTGGCGGACACGGCGGCCGTGGCGGGCCTCGTCGCCGCGGCGGCGGCAGCCCTCGGGCCGGTGACGGCACTGGTCAACAGCGCTTCGATCTACGTCGCCGACACGAGCGCCGACCTCGAGCCCCGGGCCTTTCGCCGCCAGCTCGACATCAACCTGTTGGCCCCGCTGATCCTCGCCCGCGATCTGGCGGCGCAACTGCCCGACAGCGTGGTGGGCGCGGTCGTCAACGTGCTCGACCAGAAGGTGGAGAGCCCGCTGCCGGACTACCTCTCCTACACGCTGTCCAAGACGGGCCTCGCCACGGCGACCCGGCTGCAGGCGATCGAACTGGCGCCGCGGGTACGGGTCAACGGCATCGCCCCCGGCCTGACGCTGCCGAGCGGGGCGCAGGACGAGGCCAGCTTCGCGGCGGTGCATCCTCAGACGCCGCTCCGCCGCGGCAGCACGCCCGACGATCTCGTGGCGGCGCTGCGTTATCTGCTCGCGGCGCCGGCGGTGACGGGCCAAGTGCTCTACGTCGACGGTGGGCAGCGCCTGGAGCCGCGCTACACCGACCCGAGCATCACCGGCGAGGGGTGATGTTCGACGGCTCGCGCGACTGGCAGCGGATCGGCCTCGAGGGCGTGACGGTGCTCATGCAGGTTGGCGTCGCCGATTTCGAGCAGCATCCGAACTACCACCAACCCGTGGTGGTCGACGTGGACCTGTTCCGCTTCGTCGGCCGGGTGCCGATCGGAGAACTCGCCGACACGCTCGATTACGACCGCCTGCGGCGGGAACTCCTGGAAGGCTGGCCGACACGGCCGCATACGGACCTTTTGGAAACGCTCGCCGAGGACCTGTTGGCCTTCTGTTTCGAGGATCCGCGCGTGGACGCGGCCCGGGTGAAGCTGCGCAAGCCTGCCATCTACGGCGGCCGCGCGACCCCGGTGGTCGAACTGTTCCGCCGGCGCGACGCTGGCAACTGAGAGATACAAGCCGGCGAGCCCGCGATCCGAAGCGGGCGGCACCCGGCGCGGTTCGCGTGTCCATTCGGCTGCACGTTGTGGTCGAAAAGTTACAGACAATTTGCCGAATGACGCTATCATCGGTTGCAGGGATGGTGGTCAGACGGGAGAGGACGATGACCAAACAATCCTTGTTGGCCTGTGCTTTCACGGGGTGCTTGGCGGTGGCCGCGACGGCGGCAGCGCCGTGGTCGATGGTGCGGGCACAAACCGTCGAGTCGACCTTCACCGTCGAATTCGCCTTGGGTTCGGCGCGGCTCGATGCCGCGGCGCAGAGCGTGGTTGCCGATGCGGCTGCCGCTTTCCTAGCCGGCGAAGCGACGTCGCTGCGGCTGGTCGGGCACACCGACACGACCGGTAGCGCCGACTTCAACCAGCGTCTCTCGGAGCAGCGCGCGCGCGCCGTCGGCGAAGCCCTCGTCGACAACGGCGTGCCGGCCGACGCCATCCGCGCCCAAGGGGTGGGCCAGAGGCAGTTGATCGTGCCGACCGCCGACAACGTCCGCGAGCAACGCAATCGCGTGGTGGTCATCGACGTGCTCGCGCCGACAACGGCGCCTCCGACGCCGGAGCCGCCGCCGGCTCCGGCCGCGGCCGAGCCCCGCTTCGCCCTGACGCTCGGCCCCTATTACGGCTTCGACTTCGGGCCCGATCAACAGTTCGTCGGCGTGAATTTGGCCGGCGACTGGTTCGTGACGCCGAACATCTCGGTAGGTGCCGAACAAGCCGGTTTCTACAATTTCGGCCGCAAGTCGTCCGATGACGGGATCGGCGGCCGTTCGGTCGCCAGTGCGGACTACCACCTCGGCGGGGGTGGTTTCCTCGGTTCGGTCGGGGCCAACGCCGGCTACATCTACGGCAGCGGCGTCGAGGACGACTTGATCTACGGGCCGGAGGTCGGCGTTTCCTGGCGCTTCCTCAACGCACGCGTCGCGTGGGACATCCGCAGTTCCGGCATCGACGAGAGCGTGGTGTCGACGACGATCGGCGGGCTGTTCCGCTTCTGAGCGACAGCGCCGAGACCGCCCATGAACGAAGAAAGGCCGCCCGAAGGCGGCCTTTCCGTGAGCGGGCCGATGGGACGGCCCCCGACCTTTCGGTCTGCGTCTCAGAGCCGCCAGAGAGGCTGCTCCGTGGCCGCACCTCGACGCGGGGTCGCCAACCGAACCGTCGCTTCACTGGACACGGGATCACCTCCTTTCGCTTGTTGCACCTGATTCGCACCTACCACGCCGGCGCCCGCTGTCCAGTGCTTTTTCGAGGGCGACCAAAGGGCTTGCCGGTCAGAGTACCGGGACGCCCGGCGCCTTCGCCTTCGCCTCCGGCTCGACGTGGATAGTGATGACCGCCGCCTCGAACTCGGCCTTCAGCGCCGCCTCGATGCGGTCGCACACCTCGTGCGCCTCGGCGACCGTCCACTCGCCGGGCACCACCAAATGGAACTCGACGAAAGTGGCGCGGCCGGCATGGCGGGTGCGGACGTCGTGCGCCTCCAGTGCCCCGGTCGCCGTGGTGGCGATCAGGGTGCGGATGCGCTCGAGCGTCTCCGCGTCGGCCGCCTCGTCCATCAACCCCGCCACCGAGCGCTGGACGAGGTGCGAGCCCATCCAGAGGATGTTGAGCGCCACGATCGCCGCGAGAGCTGGGTCGAGCCACCACCAGCCCGTCAGCAGTGCGGCCGTCAGCCCGACGATCACCCCGAGCGAGGTCACCACGTCGCTGACGAGGTGCCAGCCGTCGGCGCGCAGCGCGGGCGAGCGCCACCGCCGGGCCGCCC
>JBMCMJ010000004.1:0-27589 GCA_048615135.1 Pseudomonadota bacterium | reverse complement strand
CGGGAATTGACCGTGACCCGGGACCGTGCCCGAGTGCGGCTCGCCGCCGCGACCCCGTGCCGAGCCGGGGCCGCGACGGCAGCGCTTCAGGCGTTGGCCGGCGTTTCGAACACGCTCGGGGCCGGCGCGTCGCCGGTGTACTTCTCGACCTGGGCGAGCCCCGTCTGGGAGGTGTTGCCCTGGGCGAGGCGTGACGTCGGCAGGTCGACCATGAGGACGTTGACGTCGCCGTAGAGGTCGAGCGAGCCCACCTCGCCGCCCTCGGCCGGCGAGTACCAGCCGCCCTCGCGGATCTGGATGGCGCCCGGACGGATGGCGTCGGTCACCACCACCCCCGCGAGCAACTGACCGCGGTCGTTGAAGACGCGCACGATGTCACCGTCGGCGAGGCCCCTGGCCGCGGCATCGTCGGGGTGGATCCAGCACGGTTCGCGGCCCGCGACCGCGTAGGCCTCGCGCAGCTTGGTGCCGTTCAACTGCGAGTGCAGCCGCAGCGGCGGATGGTTGGCGACGACATGGAAGGGATAGGCGCTGTCGTCGCGGCCCTGGCGCTCGACCGGCTCCATCCAGGTCGGATGGGGCGGGCAGTCGTCGTAGTTCATGCGCTCGATGTTGCGCGAGTAGATCTCGATCAGGCCGGACGGCGTGCCGAGCGGATTGAACAGCGGATCCTCGCGGAACTCGGCATAGCGCACGAAGCTCTTGCCCGCCTCGGTCGGCTCGAAGGTCAAGGCACCCCGCTCCCAGAAGGCCTCGAAGTCGGGCATCTCGATGCCGCGCGCCGCCGCCTGCGGCAGGGCCGCCTCGTAGAACTCGCGGATCCACTCCATCTCGCTCTTGCCTTCGGTGAAGGCGTCGCCTTTGCCCAGGCGCTCGGCGATGTCCGCGAAGATGTCGTAGTCGCTGCGCGCCTCGAAGACCGGCTCGACCACCTTCTTCATCGCCAGGATGCCCTTGAGCGAATAGTCACCGATCTGCTCGATGTCGTTGCGCTCGTAGGAGGTCGTCGCCGGCAAGACGATATCGGCGAAGCGCGCCGTCGCCGTCCATTGGAAGTCGTGGACGATGACGGTTTCCAGCTTCTGCCATGCCTTGACCATGCGATTGCGGTCGGGGTGATGGAAGAAGGGATTGCCGCCGACCCAATAGACCATGCGGATGTCCGGGTAGGTCTGTGTCGTGCCGTTGAACTCGAACGTGCCGCCCGGGTTCTCCAACATATCGACGATGCGCGCGACGGGGATGGTCGCCGCCCCGCTCTCCGTGAGCCAAGCGGCCCCTTCGACCGACCGACCGCCGTCGGTGATGCCGGGGATGACCGGGCTTTCGGCGCCCGGCGAGCCGCCGTTGGCGTAGTGGTAGCTGAGACCGAAGCCACCGCCCGGGAGGCCGATCTGGCCGAGCATCGAGGCGAGCGTCACCAGCATCCAGTGCGACTGCTCGCCGTGGTGCTGGCGTTGGATGGCCCAGCCGCTCGCCAGCATCGTCCGGCTGTCGGCGAAGCGCCGGGCCAATTCGTGGATCTTCTCGGCCGGCACGTCGCAGATCGCGGCGGCCCACTCGGCCGACTTGGGCGTGCCGTCGCTCTCGCCCAGGAGATAGGCCAAGAACTGGTCGAAGCCCGTGGTGTACTCGTCGAGGAAGCCCTGATCGTGCAGCGCCTCGGTGTAGAGGCTGTGCGCCACGCCCAGCATCATCGCCGTGTCCGTATGCGGGCGGATCGGGATCCACTCGGCGTTCATCCGCCGCGCCGTCTCGGTATAGACGGGGTCGATGCAGATCACCGGCTTGCCGGTGGCCGCGAACGCCTCCATCCCCGGATAGGCGCCGTGGTCGGGGATGATCCAGCCGATCTGGTTGGTCTTGTAGGGGTCTGCCCCCCAGAACACGAGCAGTTCGGTGTGATCGACGACCACCGGCCAGACGGTCTGCTGCTCGTAGACCTCGAGCGTGCCGACCACGTGCGGCATCACGATCTGGGCAGCGCCCGTCGAATAGTCACCGCTGCTGTTCACGAAGCTGCCCTGGAGGTTGAGCATGCGCCGCAGCAGGGTCTGGCAGTTGTGCAGCTTGCCGGGGCTCTTCCAGCCATAGGAGCCGGCGAAGGTGGCTGCCGGCCCGTGGGTTTCCTGGACGCGGGCGACCTCCTTGGCCACCAGGTCGAGGGCCTCGTCCCACGAGACGCGCACGAAGTCGTTGTTGCCGCGGGTTTCGGTGGAGGCGCCGGGGCCGCCTTCCAGATAGGCGCGCCGCACCATCGGAAAGCGGATGCGGGTCGGCGAATAGACCGAGTCCAGGATGCCCTCGAGCTGCTGGGTCGGATAGGGATCCTCCTCCCACGGGCGCACCTGCGTCCAGCGGCCGTCCTCGACCGTGGCATGGAAGGCACCCCAATGCGAGCCGGTGAGCACCTCGCCGGCCGCCCCCTGCGCCCGCGCGCCGCGGCTCAGCAGGCCGGGCCCGAAGGCACCGAGCGCGCCCATCGCCGTACCGGCAGCCAATGTGCCGCGCCGCGTCCAGCCGCGGGCCGTGGGGAAGGATCGATGACCCATGTCTACTCTCCCTGGAAGAGGGCGTGCAGGCTTCTCGTCGGCAACACCGGCCTGCAGCCCGAGGCACCGGATGCCACCCGGCGCGCGGTTGAACGAACGGGGACCGGCTGGCGCACGTCAGCGGTCATGCGCTGCATCCCGGCGGGCGAGCCACAGCGCGAGGAACGAAGCCGCCGCATAGAGCCCGCTGGCGTCGAAGCGCGCGCAGTCGGCAACGAAGTCGGGCAGCCACGGCAGCAGTTCCGCGTCGCGGAGTTCCGCAGCCAACGCCAAGCTGGCCGGATCGCCCCGCTCGAGCAGGTCCGCCAGCAGTGCGAGCTGAACGGCCACGTGATCGGGCGCCTCGGCCCCGGGCGCGAGATCGAGATCGGCCCGGCGCAGCAGATCGGTCATGGCCACGGCCGGCTCCTGGAACAGGCGCCCCGTCGGCGAGCGGTAGACCGAAGCGAAGGGCAAGGCACTCCGCTTGCCGCCGCCGCCGAGGAACAGCCCGGCAAAGGCCGCCGCCAATCGGCGTGGCGGATCACCGGGATCGGCGGCGGCCGCCGCCGCCACACGATCCAGGGCCGCCATCGCTTCCGGGTCGTCCGCCGCAACCGGCAACAGGTCGTGGAGCAAGCCGTCCGCCAGCCGGTCACGCATCTCGCTCGACGGCTCCCGCGCCAGGACCGCCGAGAGTACGCGGAAAGCGTTCGCCTCGGTGGTCACCGGCGTCCTCTCAACTGCCATGGCCCTTGCCCGCGGTGTCACGCGCATGCTGCTGCAGATAGGCCTGGAGGAAGAAGTACTGGTCGTCGTCGAGACTGGTGAACCGGCGCTTCGCCCGCAGCACGCCGGGCCACTGATTGGCCAACTGGCTGTCGGTCGCCACCAGCGCATGACAGGTTCCGCAACTCGACTGGTAAAGCTCCTTGCCGAGATCGTGCAACTCTTGGCGATCGGCATTCAGACTCGCCGAGTCGGTCCACCCCTCGAACGACACACGATGCCAGGTCAGGTCCGTGGCGGGGTCGACCTCGGTCGCATGGCGGACGACCTGGTCGGTGACCGAGCGCTCCAGCGCGGCACCGAAGATCCGCTGCCCGCGCATCCAGAAGATCACCCGGTCGTTGCCGTCCTGCTGCCAGCCATCGACACGTATTTTCAGCATGTCGTCCTCGCGGTCCACCACCGTCACCTCGGTGAACGGCATCAGCCGACCGATACCCTCCGCCGTCGTGGCGGGTTCGGGCAGCAGCGACTTGACGCGATAGGCGTTGAGCGTCGTTGCCCGGCCGAAGCCCGCCCCGTCGAGGGCCGTGTACATCGAGCGAAAGCCGACCGTCATGTCGGGCATTTCGTGGGCGATGCCCTTGTGGCACGAGATGCAGGTATCGCCCTCGGCGAAGGCCGTTCGCATCTCCGCCGCCGCATCCGGCGCCTGTGCGTGGAAGTCCATCGCCTCGTAGGTGTGGCAGTTGCGGCATTCCTGACTGTCGTTGGCCTCCATCTGCGCCCAGACGCGGCGCGCCATCTCCAGCCGGTTGGCCTCGTATTTCTCGGGCGTCGACAGGGTGCCGGCGAAATGGTGGAACAACTCGCGGGTGGCTACGACCTTGCGCACGAACTTGTCGGTCCACTCCTTCGGGACGTGGCAATCCGCGCAGGTCGCCCGCACGCCCGATGCATTGCTGTAGTGGATCGTGCCCTTGTACTCGGCGTAGGCCTTGCTTTCCATTTCGTGGCAGGAGATGCAGAACTCCATGGTGTTGGTGTATTCCATGGCGGTATTGAACCCGCCCCAGAACACCACGCCGCCGACGCCGCCCACCAACAACAGGAACGCCGCCGAGAGGCTCGTGGCCGGTCGCGTCAACCATCGCCAGAGCCTGCGCATGGACGATCTCCACGTCTTTTTACGAACACCCATTCGGGCTTAGACGCCCGGCCCTGCGCCGGCTATTGCCGGTTGGGTGCAGAGCCCTTGGTCGGAGCCCTCGAAACCATGACGCAGACGCTGTTCACCATCGGGTTCACCCGTTCGACGGCCGAGCACTTCTTCGGGCGCCTCGAACGGGCCGGGGTGCGGCTGGTCGCCGACACGCGGCTCGAGCAACACTCGCAGCTCGCGGGCTTCGCCAAGCAGCCGAACCTCGCCTTCTTCCTCGACCGGGTGGCGGGGATCGCCTGCCGCGACGAACCCCTGCTGGCTCCGGACGAGGCGGCCTTTCGGGCCTATCGGGCGGGCGCCCTGCTCTGGGACGACTATGCAGCCGCCTATCTCCGGGCGTTGCAGGAACGCCGGGTCGCCGAACGGCTCGATCCGGCCGCGTTCGCCTCGGCCTGCCTGCTCTGCAGCGAGGCCGAGCCGCACCACTGCCACCGCCGCCTCGCGGCCGAGCACCTGACGGCAGTCTGGTCCGGCGTCTGGCGTGTCGTTCACCTCTGAGAACCGGCCGGCCCGAAGGCCGGCCGGCGGTGGGCTCAGTTCGCGTTCCAGGTCTCCACGAAGCGGTTGGTGTAGGCGGCCTCGAGGTCGGCGAGCGGTTCGCTCGAGGCCCCGCTCGACTGCGCACTCTCGTGCCACAGCTGCCAGTGCTCGGGCGGCTGGTAGCCGAAGCCCCGATCGGCATAGGCGGCAGTCGGCGTCATCCGCTCCATGGCCGAGGCGAGCAGGGCCGCGGCGAACGCCTTGTCCTCGCCCTCCTGCGGGTTGCCGGCGGCGGCATGGACCAGCACGGCGTCCTCGTTGGCGGGGTCCTCGGCGAAGCGCATGCCGCGCACCAGCGCCCGGCCGAAGCCCTCCACGACCTCGGGATCGGCCTCGATGGTGTCGCGCAGCACGGCGAAGCCGTTGCCGAAGAACGCCAGATACGCCTCGGGCGTGATCTCGCGCAGGTTCAGCCCGCGCGAGGCCATGATGGCGGCGTCGCTGACGGCGGCGGCGTAGGAACTCACCTCGTCACGCATGAACGCCACGGTGGCCGTGCCGCCGTCGCCGACCGGCAGGAAGGTGTAGTCCGTGCCCTCGGTCATGCCGGCATCGGTGAGGATGGCGCGGGCGAAGGCGACCTCGGCGCCGTCGGCGGTGCCGACGCCCACGACCGTCCCCCGCAGATCGGCGGGCTCCTGGTAGGGGCTGTCCGCCTGGACCATCAGGCCGAACACGCTCTTGGGGTAGAGGTTGTAGACGAACACCACGTCGACCCCGCGGGCCCGCGCGGCCAGCACCGGGCCGGGGCCGGGGGCGCCGATCTCGGCGCGGCCGGCCGACATCGCCTGGAGCACCTGGGACGAGCCGTCGACCGCCTGCACGGTCACGTCCAGGCCCTCGTCCGCCATGAAGCCCTCGCCGATCGCGACCCAGAGCGGCATCCAGGTCAGCGCCGAGGGATTGGGCACGGCGACGGTGATGGCGGTCTGCGCCTCTGCGCCGGAGGTCGCCAACAGCGCCAGGGCGGCGACGCCGAGGCCGAGCGCCCGGCGGCGAACCTCGAAGGTCATGCGTTCTCTCCCCGATCTTCTCTGCGCCGTGTCGTCCCGGCGCTGTCCAAGGGAGTGCCGCCGCGCGCCCCGGTTGTCCAGGGGGTGGCCCGCTTGACCCGGAGGGAGCGCCGCTGCCATCGTTCCGGCCGAAGCGGGAGGAAGCGACCATGCGCATCGGGATCGCCGGCGTCGGCCGAATGGGGGCCGCCATCGCCGAGCGGCTGTTGGGCCTCGGCCACGAGGTGCACGTCTGGAACCGGACGCCGGCCAGGGTCGAGCCGCTGGTCGCCAAGGGTGCCGTGGCGGCGACGAGCCTTCGCGACCTCGCGGGCGCCGTCGAAGCCGTGATCAGCATCGTCACCGACGCCGCCGCGATCGAGGCGGTCTACGGCGACCTGCTCGACGGGTCGATCGCCGGCAAGCTCGTGATCGAGATGAGCACGGTGCGCCCGGAGGTCGAACGGCATCTGGCGAGCCGAGTGAAGGCGGCGGGTGCGGACTTCGTGGAGTGTCCGGTGGGCGGCACCGTCGCCCCGGCGCGGGACGGCAAGCTGTTGGGGTTCGCCGCCGGCGAAGCGGGCGCCATCGAGCGGGCGCGGCCGATCCTCGACGCGCTCTGCCGGCGCTGGGAGCCGGTGGGCGAGGTCGGCAACGGCGCCCGGGTGAAGCTCGCCATCAACCTGCCGCTCGCCGTCTACTGGCAGGCGCTGGGCGAGAGCCTTGCCCTCTGCCGCGAGGTGGGCCTGTCCGGCGAGACGCTGGTGAGCCTGCTGGCCGACAGTTCGGCCGGGCCGAACGTGCTGAAGAACCGGGCGGCACTGGTCGCCAAGGCGATCGACGGCGAACGGGTGCCCGGCACCTTCGACGTCGACGGGATGCGCAAGGACCTCCGCACCATGATCGAGGAGGCGCAGGCCAAGGGCACGACCCTGCCGGTCGCCGAGGCGACGCTCGCTGCCTACGACCAGGGCGCGGCCGCCGGCCTCGGCAACCTGGACGGGGCCACGCAGTCGTATTTCTGGTCCCGCAAGGGCAGCTGAGCGGACGGGCACTCGGCTACCGGATCGCCGGGCCGATTTGTCATAATACGGGATATCCACTGCGAAGCCCCTGATGACCAAACAAAAGCGGGTCGAACAGTTCGTTTCGTAATTCGCGCATTTCGACAACGCTGGAGGCTGTTTTGTGGCATATTTTATACCTTTAAAAGGTCCAGACCATCCCCAATCCTACATTGAATAAGATTTTTTGCCTAGGAACAGGCGCATGGCCTGCCGCGGCCGGCGCTCAGGCCGCGCGGCGGCGGTGGAGGAAGCGGCGCACCCGGCGCCAGAGGACGAAGGCGACGACGGCCAGCAGTGCCAGCAGGGCCATGTTGAGCCAGGGGATCAGGGTCTGCTCCGGGCCGGTCGCGGGGCGGACGCTTACGGCGTTCGGGAAGGCCGAGATCATCGGGATGCGCCAGCCGTAGTGGGTGACGATCATCCAGCGGGGATCGTCCTCGGAGGAGATGACATCCTGGGCGCGGGCGGCGAGGTTGGCGCTGTCGAACTTGAAGAAGGGCGGCCAGCCGAAGCCCGTGTCCTGGTTGCGGTAGACGCGGGGGCTGCCGGACGGCGTGACGGCCGCGATGAAGCGGACGTCCTGCGTCCGCACGACCTCGCGACCCTCCACGGTGCCGGTCATGTCGCTGCGGCGGATTTCGGTGTCGACGATCCGTACGATGTCGCGGGACGGCAGGCTCCAGTGCACGAAGCCCGCCACGAAGGCAACGGCCAGGGCGATCAGGGTCCACTTGGCATAACGCATCGCGGTCCTCTCCGGTGGGTTGGGGCCGGCTTACGCGAGACCCGGCCGAGTGGAAACCATCGCCGTGGCCGATCGGTTCCCGAGAGGCCGCGGTCTCGCCGGTTGTCCGATCGTCGTTTCGCCGCAACCTTCCTGACGCGGCGAGCGGCCTGCAAACCTTGCCGAGTCGTAAGGTTCGTGTAACCCTCGCTGCCAACACCACGGGTCACGCGGCATGACGGATCAGGCGGAGCGGGGGCGCGACGGCGGTGGCCCGCTGCGGGACGTGTTCGGCGGTGCCGGCCTCGGGCTTCTGCTCGGCACGCTGGTGCAGCGACGCATTCGATGGATTCGGTCGTCGGCCAGAACAAGCAGAACAAGCAGAACAAGCAGAACAAGCAGAACAAGACAGGGGGCTTTTGGCCCCCTGACCCCCGGCTGACGGCAGAGCCGTCAGCACTTGCTGGCGATGGCAACGCCATCGCCCGGGGGGCGCGGGGGACCGTCGAGTACCCCCGCTCCTTCCGAATCCGTCGTTGCACTCGTGGGACTATCGGTGTCGCCAGTGGTGGTCGGCGGTCCGACCTCGCCGACGGGATCGACGATCCGGCCGCCTTCGTGTTCGACGCCGTCGAGACCGAGTGGCACTACGCCTGTGCGTTCGAATCCTATCCGGCAACGATCGCGCGAGCGGTGAACTCGCGGATCTGCTCTCGATGCTGACCGTCGACGGCTCGGCCATGCTCGGCTACGCGGTCCACGGCAGTCCGATGGAGGACACGAACGTGGTCGACGTGGCCGTGCGCATCGCCGGCTCGTTCCTTACGACCTTCACCGAACGGTGAGCGCCATGCCGCCGGGTGCGGTCGCCGTCGCTCAGCGGTGCAGCGAGGCCAGGACGCGCTGGCGCACCGCGTCCAGATGGGTGCGCATGGCCTCGGCGGCAGCGTCGGCGGCCCGCTCGCGGATGGCGCGGGCGATGGCGTCGTGCTGGGCGAAGCTGGGGTGGTCGGCGGGCGGCAGCCGCGAGACGCGGAGCCTCCCCCAGACGGTCGCCCGGCGGACGGCATCGAGCCGCTCGAACAGGTTGAGCAGCAGCTTGTTGTGGGTGGCCCGGGCGACGCCGAGGTGGAAGCCCTCGTCGGCCGCCTCGTAGGCCCGCCACTCCTTCGCTTCGCGGCAGCGCCGGGCGGCGTCCTCGAGCTTGGCGAAGTCCGGCGCGACGCCGTGCAGCGCCGCGAGGCGGGCGAGCGCCGGCTCGAGGGCGAGGCGCGCCTCCATCACTTGGGCGGGGTTGGCGAGTTCGCCGAGGAAGGCGACATCGGCCAGATCGTGGACCGGCCTCGAGCCGATGAACGTGCCGCGTCCGACATGACGCCAGATCAGCCCCTCGCCTTCCAGGACGTCGAGCGCCTTGCGCAGTTCGCCGCGTGACACGGCGAAACGGACGGCGAGCGTGCGCTCCGGCGGCAGGCGGGCGTTGAGCGGCAGCGCCGCCGCGTCGATCCAGGCCCTGAGGCGGGAAGCGAGATCGGGGGCCGCATCCATGATCCTGACCATTTCACGAATTGGTTGAAGATGACGGCTGTAGCGGCGCGCACGCCGCTGCTGAAGTCGAACGATAAGGGAGGCAAAGCGCCGGATGGCAACGGCCCGTGACCAATCGTCGGATTGGCCGGGAGCATCCCGACGGCGTCGACCTCCCGCTCGATCAGGGAGGTACGAACGTGCGTTTTTCGAATTTCCGCCCGATGCTGGCCGCCGCAGCGGTGACCGCGCTGGCTCTCGTCGGCAGCGCCGCGGCGCAGGACCTGCGCCCGGTGACCTTCGCGCAGCCGAGCCCGTCGGCGATCAACTCCTTTCCCGTGTTCGTCGCGATCGGCGAGGGCTTCTTCGCCGAGGAGGGACTCGACGTCCGGGTCGAATCGATCAACGGCTCGTCGGCGGTGCTGCAGGCGCTGTCGTCCGGGCAGGCCCAGATCGGCCGGCCCGGTCCCGGTCCGGTGCTCGGCGCCCGGGCGCGCGGGGTGGACGTGGTGTTCATCTACAACGTCGCGGCGCGCAGCAATTTCGGCATCCTCGTCCGGGAGGACTCGCCCTACCGGTCGGCCGCCGATCTGAAGGGGACGGTGGTGGGCGTCGGCACGGCCGACGGCGCCGAGGTGAGCTTCGCCCGGGCGGTGCTGGGCGGTGCCGGGCTCGAGGAGGGAAGCGACTTCGAGTTCCTGACGGTGGGTGACGGTGGCCCCGCGACCGCGGCCTTCACCCGCGGCGAGATCTCGGCCTATGCGGCGTCGACCGCGGACGGCGCCATCATGAGCCAGCGCGGCCTCGTGATGCGCGACCTCACCCCGCCCTCGGAGATGTCGCTGTTCGGCAACGGCCTCGCGGCGATGCGCTCGACGATCGAGGACGACCCGGAACTGGTCGAGAAGTTCGTCCGCGCGTTTCGCCGCGGTCACGAATTCGCGCTCGACGACGCCAACCGGGCGGCGGTGCTGGCGCACCTGAAGGCCGGCATGCCGCAGGAGAGCGAGGATGCGGACTTCGCCGAGAGCCTGTTCGTCGCGGTGCGCAGCAAGACCGTCCCGGTCGATCCGAGCCACGCCCTCGGCTACCAGCCGCCCGAGGTCTGGGAGCGCTGGCTGTCGATCGTCGAGGCGGACCTCGCGGGGCCGATCGGCGAGCTGGCCGACGCCTACACCAACGACTTCGTCGGCGAGTGACGATGGCGGTGGCTTTGGCCGCGAATGGGGCCGCAAACGGGGCCGATAACGGGGCCGAAACGGAAGGGCGGGCGGCCACGGGCCGCCCGGTCTACCAGCTGCGGCGGGTGACCAAGGTCTACGCCAAGCGCAACGTGCACGCGCTGGACCACGTCGATTTGACCCTCCAGCACGGCAGCTTCTCGGCGGTGATCGGCTCCAGCGGGTGCGGAAAGTCGACCCTGTTGAAGATCATGGCCGGGCTGGAGCCACCGACCGCCGGCAGCGTGCGGCTGCAGGGGCACCCGGTGACGGGGCCCCGCCGCGACATCGGCATGATGTTCCAGCAGGCGACGCTGCTGCCGTGGAAGACCACCATCGAGAACATCGTCATGCCGATCGCCATCCGCGACGGCAAGGCGGCCGCCCGGGCGAAGCACGACGAGGCCAGGAAGCTCCTGGAACTGGTCGGCCTGAAGGGTTTCGAGAACGTCTATCCGAACGAGCTTTCGGGCGGGATGGCGCAGCGCGCCTCGATCTGCCGGATGCTCATCACCGAGCCGGCGGTGCTCTTGCTCGACGAGCCGTTCAGCGCGCTCGACGAGTTGACCCGCGAGTTCATGAACATGGAGTTGCAAAGGATCTGCCACGCGTTGGATGCGACCGCATTCCTCGTGACGCACTCGATCCCCGAGGCGGTGATCCTGTCGGATGTGGTCTACGTCATGAAGCCCCGGCCGGGGCGGATCGTCGAGGCGGTGACCATCGACCTGCCGCGGCCGCGCACCCTCGACATGATCACCACCCCCGAGTTCTCCGACTACGTGAAGCGCATCCGCAACCGGTTGGACGTGGAGGCCGACCTGTGAGCACGACGAGCAAGGCGGCGCTTGGGGCCGAGGTGGAGGACGACGGCGCCGACACGGTGTGGGTCGAGCGGACCTCGTGGCTCGACCAGGTGCCGCGCTGGGTTTCCATGACCCTCTTGATGCTGATCTTCATCGGGCTCTGGGAATTGGCGACGGGCTTTCGCCTCGTCTCGCCGATCATCCTGCCGACGCCGATGGAGACCCTGAAAGACCTGATCTTCGTCGGCCAGAACCTGCTGTCCGGCGGCTACCTGCTGGGTGCCTTGTGGATCACCACCAAGGAGGTGATCTACGGCTTCATCATCGCCTTCATGATCGGCTTCTCGCTCGGCGTGCTGGTCGGCGAGACGCAGTTCGGCGAGCGCGCGGTGATGCCCTATCTGGTCGCCATCGACACCATGCCCAAGATCGCCTTCGCGCCCCTGTTCGTGGCGTGGCTCGGCTTCGGGATCGAATCGAAGGTGGCGCTCGCCGCCTTCATCGCCACCTTCCCGATCGTGGTCGGCACCGCCGCGGGGCTGCACTCGGCCGACGAGAACCAGCGGATGCTGTTCAAGACGATGGGGGCCAGCCGCTGGCAGACGCTCGTCCAGCTCGAGCTGCCGGCCGGGCTGCCGCATCTCTTCACCGGCCTCGAGATCGCCTCGGTCGGCGTGATGGCCGGGGCCATCACCGGCGAGTTCCTCGGCGGCGGCAAGGGCTTCGGCGAGCAGATCCGCGTCGCCGCCTCGCAGCTGAACACGCCGCGGGTGTTCTCGCTGATCCTCTATCTGAGCCTGTTGGGCCTCGGCCTCTTCGCGCTGATCTCCTGGCTGCAGCGCCGGTTCGTGTTCTGGCAGAAGAGCACCGTCGCCGGAACCTGAGGCCACGCACAACGAAGGACTGTTCGATGAAACTCGTGACGTTCGAGCGAGCCGGCACCAACGGGGTCGGCGTGCTCTTGGAGGGTGGCGTGGTCCCGCTCGACGCCATCGTGGCCGACGCCCCCGCCGACATGATCGGCGTGATCGAGGCGGGCGACGCTCTGCTCGACCAAGTGCGAGCCGGGCTCGGGGGCGCAACGCCCCTGCCCCTCGCCGAGGTGGCGCTGCTGCCGCCGATCCCGCGGCCCGGCAAGATCCTCTGCCTCGGGCTCAACTACGTCGAGCACGCCAAGGAGGGCGGGCACGAGGTGCCGGACTACCCGGCGATCTTCATGCGCACGACCAGCTCGCTGGTGGCGCCGGGCGCACCGGTGGTGCGGCCCAAGGTCTCGGAGAAGCTCGACTACGAAGCGGAGTTGACCCTCGTCATCGGCCAGCGCTGCCGCAACGTCGCCGAGGCCGAAGCATTGGAGGTGGTGTTCGGCTACACGCTGTTGAACGACGTCTCGGTGCGCGACTACCAGCGCAAGACGACCCAGTGGACCATGGGCAAGAACTTCGACGGCACCGGCCCGATGGGTCCGGCGATCGTCACGAAGGACGAATTGCCGGCGGGCGCCGACGGCCTCGGCATCCGCACCCGGCTGAACGGGCAGACGGTGCAGGATGCCAACACCTCGATGATGGTGTTCAAGGTGCCGCGGATCGTCGCCATCGTCTCGGAGGTGATGACGCTCGAGCCCGGCGACGTGATCGCCACCGGCACGCCGTCGGGCGTCGCCCATGCCAGGAAGCCCCCCTTGTGGATGAAGCCCGGCGACGTGATCGAGGTCGAGGTCGACGGCATCGGCACGCTGCGGAACCCGATCGTCGATGCCGCCTGAACCGGAGCGCGTTCCCGCCGCCGCGCTCGAGGGTTTCGTCCGTTCGGTGCTGGAACGCGCGGGCGTGCCGGCGGCGGATGCCGAGGTCGTGGCCGCCTCGATGGTCGAGGCCGACCTGCTCGGCTACGAGACGCACGGCGTCTTCCGCCTGAAGCAGTACACCAACCGGCTGGCGGGCGGCGGCACCAACCCGACGGCCCGCTCGACGGTGGTGCAGGAGACCGCCGCCACCGCGCTGATCGACGGCGACGGCGGGCTGGGCCATCTGGCGATGCACCGGGCGACGCGACTGGCCATGGAAAAGGCGGACAGCGCCGGCATCGGCTGGGTCGGCGTGCGCAACAACAACCACGCGGGGCCCTTGGCGCTCTACGTCCGACCGCAGCTTGAGCGGGGCATGATCGGCGTTGCCGCCGCAGTCGGCAGTGCCAACCACGTGCCGCCCTATGGGGCGTCGGACCTGCTGCTCGGCACCAACCCGCTCGCCGTGGCGGTGCCGGCCGGCGACCGCGAGCCGTTCCTGCTCGACATGGCGACCACGGTCGCCTCCGCGGGCAAGATCAAGGTGCTCGCCCAGCGCGGCGAGGCGATGCCCGAGGGCTGGATGGTCGGCCGCGACGGCCGGCCGCTGACCGATCCGAAGCGGCAGGCGGAGGGCCTGCTCCTGCCGATCGGCGGGGCCAAGGGCTACGGCCTCGCGGTCGCGATCGCCCTGCTCGCGGGCGTGCTCAACGGTGCGGGGGTCGGCCGCGCGGTGGTCGACTTCACCGCCAACGTCACCGATCGGACCAACACGGGCCAGTTCGTCGCGGCGCTCAGGATCGACGCCTTCGGTGATCCGGCGCTGTTCGCCGAGGCGGCGGCGGCGTTCTTCGCCGACCTCGAGGCGGCAACCCCCCTGCCGGGCCACGAACGCGTGCGCATTCCCGGCGAAGGGCGGAACGCGCGCCGCGCCGAGCGCCTCGCCCAGGGCCTGCCGGTTCACCCCAATCTGCGCGCCGATCTCGACGCGATCGCCGAACGCTTCGGCGTGCCACCCCTCGCCTGAGGTCGATCACGGCCGGCCGATGCCAGCTTGGGCGGGCCGGCCTTGCCGTGCTATCCGCCAGCGCCACCTCCGCAGCGAGCGCACCGCCAGGGAAGGACCCTTTCGATGACCGACGATACGACCTACGAGCCGCCGCGCGTCTGGACCTTCGACGCGGAAAACGGCGGGCGGTTCGCCAACATCAACCGGCCGACCGCAGGCGCCACCCACGAAAAGGAGCTGCCGGTGGGGCGCCACCCCCTGCAGCTCTACTCGCAGGGAACGCCGAACGGCGTCAAAGTCACGGTCATGCTGGAGGAACTGCTCGCCCTTGGCCACGAGGGGGCCGAGTACGACGCCTGGCTGATCCGCATCGGCGAGGGGGATCAGTTCGGCTCCGGCTTCGTTGCGATCAATCCCAATTCCAAGATCCCCGCCCTGGTCGATCGCAGCGGCTCGCAACCGATCCGCGTGTTCGAATCCGGCGCCATCCTCCTCTACCTCGCGGAGAAGTTCGGCGCGTTCCTGCCTGCCGAAGGGGCCGCCCGCGCCGAGACCCTCTCCTGGCTGTTCTGGCAGATGGGCAGTGCGCCCTATCTCGGCGGCGGCTTCGGCCACTTCTACGCCTATGCGCCCTACAAGATGAAATACCCGATCGACCGGTTCACCATGGAGACCAAGCGGCAGCTCGACGTGCTCGACCGGCGGCTGGCGGAGACGCCGTTCGTCGCGGGATCCGACTACACGATCGCCGACATGGCCATTTGGCCGTGGTACGGCCAGCTGGTGCTGGGCCGGCTCTACGGCGCCGCCGAATTCCTCGACGTGGCGAGCTACACCCATGTGCTGCGCTGGGCCGAGGGGATCGATGCGCGGCCGGCGGTCGGGCGCGGGCGGATGGTGAACCGGACCACCGGGGAGCCGTCGAGCCAGCTCCACGAGCGGCACGACGCCAATGACTTCGCCACCCGCACCGAGGACAAGCTCGCCGCCGGCGGCTGACCGCCAACGCCTCTTGCCGCCCGCCCCGGTCGGGACCACCATCCCGGTCCCGCCCCCTACCCACCGGAGGTTTCCGTGCAGCTTGTTCCGCGCATCGTCGAGTTGCAGGACGCGTTCGTCGCCTGGCGCCGTGATTTCCACGCTCACCCGGAACTCGGCTACGAGGAACAGCGGACCAGCGATCTGGTCGCCGAGCGGCTGGAGAGCTTCGGCCTGGAGGTGCATCGGGGCCTTGCCGGGACGGGCGTGGTCGGAACGCTCGAGGGCAGGCTCGGCGATGGGCCGGCGATCGGGCTTCGGGCGGACATGGACGCCCTGCCGATGGACGAGCAGACCAACCTGCCCTACGCCTCGCGCCATCCGGGCCGGGCGCACGCTTGCGGCCATGACGGGCACACGACCATGCTGCTGGCGGCGGCCCGCTACCTCGCCGAGACCCGCAACTTCAAAGGGCGCGTGCACTTCATCTTCCAGCCGGCCGAGGAGATGCTGGCGGGCGGCGAGCGGATGGTGAAGGAGGGCCTGTTCGAGCGGTTCCCGTGCACGCAGGTCTACGGCATGCACACGGCCCCCAATTTCGCGCCCGGGCAGATCGGCGTGCGCGCAGGCCCGGTCCTGGCGGCGGCCGACAGCTTCGAGATCACGCTGACGGGCCGGGGCGGCCACGGCGCCTACCCGCACACCACCATCGATCCGATCATCGTCGGCGCGCACCTCATCACCGCGCTGCAGACCCTCGTCGCCCGCGAGGTCGATCCGATCGATTCCGGGGTGGTGTCGGTCACCCGGATGCACGCCGGCTCGGCGGACAACGTCATCGCGCCCACCGCCGTGCTCGGCGGCACGGTCCGCGCCTTCCAGCCCGCGACCCGAACCGCGCTGATCGAGGGGGTGCACCGCATCGCCGGGGCCATCGCTACGGCGCTGCGTGCCGAGGCCGAGGTGCGGTTCAGCGACGCCTGCTATCCGCCGACCATCGCGACCGAGGCCGAGGCCCGGCACGCGGCGGCGATCGCCCGGAGCGTGGTCGGCGACGACAACGTGGTCTGGGATCACCCGCCGGCGATGGGCGGCGAGGACTTCTCGTTCATGCTGCAGAAGGTGCCGGGCGCCTTCGTCATGCTCGGCGCGGCCGGGGGCAGCGACCCGATCATGTGCCACGATCCGCGCTTCGATTTCAACGACGAGACGCTGGCGATCGGGGCCAGCTTCTGGGCGCGGCTGGTGGAGACGACCCTCACCGAAACGTGATTGGGAATGTGACCGGGCAAATTTGCTGCAGCGCAAAATTTTTGCCCCGCAACGGGTCGATGGGGGCTTGCCACCTCGCCCGATTTTCCGGACAACTCCCTCGCCGACCGAATCGCTCGTATTTTATCTTTTTTTGCTGCAACCTATGCGTGTAGTATCTCCCTGCGCATGTACGTCGTAGCCCGGAGAGGGACATGGCTTTCGTTTCGCGCATGACGTTGTTGTCGACCCTGGCGCGCCGCCTCGAAGCCTGCTTCGCGGCCCACGAACTGGCCGATCGAGCCCTCGATCCGGCGCGCCTGCACAGCTTGATCACGGCTCGCATCCAGGCTAGCCGCGCCCTTGTCGAGGCCCGTCGGGCGCTCGCCGAGTTGCCGGCGAGCCAAGCCGCCGCTCCCGAACCTCTGGCCACAACCGTGGCGGCGGCGCTCGAAGGGTTGCAGGTCGAGCTGTTCGCCCTGCGCGACGAGCGTGCCGCGCTTGCTGCAGCGTTGTCTCACATGCAAGCGACGGTTGTGGAAGGCGACGAGCCGAAGCTGCCCGCCACCGTCGCATGGGCGGCGCGGAACGGCTCCGTCCGCACCGGTTGAGGCGACCGGTTCAGCCGCCGGCGGGGCGCATCCGCCGCGGCAGGTCGCCCATGACGCCCATCGCGTGCCGCATGAACACCTGCTTGAGTGGCGGCAGCTGATCGACCAGCGCGAAGCCGAGGTTGCGCACCAAGCGGAGCGGCGTCAGATCGTTGGCGAACAGGCGATTGATGCCGTCGGTCACCGCGACGAGCGTCAGGGCGTCGAAGCGGCGCCACCGCTCGTAGCGGGCGAGCGCCTTGGGGCTGCCGACGTCGAGGCCCAACCGGTGCGCATCGCCGACGATCTCGGCCAAGGCCGCGGCGTCGCGCAGGGCAAGGTTCCAGCCCTGTCCGGCAATGGGGTGAATGCCGCGCGCGGCATCACCCACCAGAGCCGCGCGCTCGGTGGTGAACCGCTCGGCCCACTTCAGCACCATGGGAAAGCCCTTGACCGGGCTCGCCAACTCCACCCGGCCGAGGCGATCGCCGAGCCGTTCCTGCACCTCGGCTGCGAATTCCTCGACGCCGAGGGCCATGACCGCCTTGGCAAGGTCGTCCTCGAGCGCCCAGACGATCGACGAGCGGTCACCCTGCATGGGCAGCACCGCGAACGGACCGTCGGGGAAGAACGTCTCGTAGGCGAGCCCGTCGTGCGGCTTCTCGTGGGCGAGCGTCGCCACGATCCCGGTCTGGCCGTAGGTCCAGCTCCGCGTTTTGATGCCGAAGCGATCGCGCAGTCGCGAGAACTTGCCGTCGGCGGCGACCAGCAGCTTCGCCCGGACCTCGCGGCCGTCGGCCAGGGCGAGCCGCCCCCCACGGGCGTCGCGGGCGACGTCGGTATAGGCGGCCGGCATCAGCAGCGTGACGGTGTCGAGGTCGCGGCAGCGCGCCACCAGGGCGTCGCGGATATTGCGGTTCTCGACGATGTAGCCGAGCGGTTCGTGGCCCACGTCGCGGTGGTCGTAATGCACCGAGAAGGGCGAGCCCGCCTCGACCACGCGGATGTCGAGGATCGGCTCGGCGGTCCGGCCCATGTCGGCGAAGGCGCCGATACTCTCGAGGAACCGCGCGGAGCCCTGGGCCACGGCCGTGACCCGCGGGTCGGCGTTGGGCGAGGGAGCGAGGTCGGCGGGCATGCGGTCGATCACCACGGTCCGGACACCGTCGAGACCGAGGGCTGCTGCGAGCGCCAAGCCGGTCATGCCACCGCCGACGATCGCCACGTCACAACGAAGATTCTGCATCATGGGCGCGATGTGGCGGGCTGCCGCCCCTGACGCCAGACCACCAAACGTCGCGGGTGCACGGATTTTTGACCGCACCCCTGCCCAATTTTTGACCAACTGCCTTTATCGCAGGCCCAGCGGCACGGGAACGCCCGTCGGGACGCCATGTTGCCGCAATGTGGCATGGGGCTTGCTGCGACGGCGGCGACCGTGACGGAGTCCGAATTCCGGCTTCGTGCACACCCAGCTTCTCGTGGGCAGCTGATTCGTGGGACGACAGGTGGAGACCAAGATGCAATCAACCCAACGCGCGTGGCGGACAGCCGCCGCGGCCGGCCTGCTCGGCCTGGTCGCGGCCCCGGCGCTCGCCCAGGACATGAACGCGGCCGCCGTCCAGGCGAGCCTCGAGGCGTTCACCGCCGAAACCCAATACGTCTTCAACACCCTCCTCTTCCTGATCGGCGGGTTTTTGGTCATGTGGATGGCGGCCGGCTTCGCCATGCTCGAGGCCGGGCTCGTACGCAAGAAGAGCGTGGGCGTGCAGTGCCTGAAGAACATCACCCTCTACTCCGTCGCGGGCCTGATGTTCTGGGTGGTCGGCTACAACCTGATGTACGACGGCGTCGACGGCGGCTATTTCGGCAGCTTCACGGCCTGGAGCGCGGGTGAGCCCGTCGCCGACGACGGCTATTCACTCGCCTCGGACTGGTTCTTCCAGATGGTGTTCGTCGCGACCGCCGCGTCGATCGTCTCGGGCACCCTCGCCGAGCGCGTCAAGGTCGTGCCGTTCCTGCTGTTCGTCGTCGTGCTGACGGGCATCCTCTATCCGATCACCGGCTCCTGGCAGTGGGGCGGCGGCTGGCTGTCGGAGATGGGCTTCTCCGACTTCGCCGGCTCGACCATCGTGCACTCGGTCGGCGGCTGGGCGGCGCTTGCCGGCGTGCTGCTGCTGGGCGCCCGCAAGGGCCGCTTCACGGCCGACGGCCGCTCGGTGCCGATGCCCGGCTCGTCGCTGCCGCTCGCCACGCTCGGCACGTTCATCCTCTGGCTCGGCTGGTTCGGCTTCAACGGCGCCTCGCAATTGGCGCTCGGCACCATTGCCGACGCCCATGCGGTCGCCACGATCTTCATGAACACCAACCTCTCGGCCGCCGGCGGCGTGATCGCGGCGATGCTCACCTGCCTCGCCATCTACAAGAAGATCGACCTGTCGCTGGTGCTGAACGGCGCCATTGGCGGCCTCGTCTCGATCACCGCCGAGCCGCTGACGCCCCTGCCGCTGGAAGCGATCCTGATCGGCGCCGTCGGCGGCGTGCTGGTGGTGATCACCGTACCCCTGCTCGACAAGCTGAAGATCGACGACGTGGTCGGCGCCATTCCGGCGCATCTGGTGTGCGGCATCTGGGGCACGATCATCGTCCCCTTCACCAACGACGGCACCAGCTACGCCACCCAGGCGGTCGGCATCGTCGCCTTCGGCGTGTTCACCTTCGTCGCCTCGCTGGTGGTCTGGGCGATCCTCAAGGCGGTGGTGGGCATCCGCATCGCCGAAGAGGACGAGGACGCCGGCATCGACCAGGTCGAGCTGGGCATCGACGCCTACCCGGAGTTCGGCCGCACCATGGCCTACTGACCTGCCCATGGCGCGGTAACGTCGAGGGGCTCGGGCCACCACCCGAGCCCCTTTTTTTTCGCTGACGCCCCCTCTCGACAGGCGCCGGCAAGCTTCCCCGTCGATCGCGCCGAGCCAAGCTCTAAACATTTTTTATGTTAGGCACGCGAACACTTTTCTCGTGACATGGTCGGTGCCGCTTGCTACGAAAGTGCTGGTCAGGGCGTAAACAGGCTAATCGAGGCCGATTTTTATGCCTTATCGTGTTGGAAAAATTCCAGGAAAACAGGAGACGGCCATGCGGCCCTTGTCGAAGACCTTGCTCGGCGTGTTGGCGACGACGGTGGCGATGGGCGCCGTCCCGGCGGCCGCGGACTGGGAACCCAATCGTCCGGTCGAGATGGTGGTCATGGCTGGCCAGGGCGGCGGTGCCGACCGCCTCGCCCGCCTGTTCCAGTCGATCATCCAGAAGAACGACCTGTCCAACATGCCGATGCTGCCGGTCAACAAGGGCGGCGGTTCGGGGGCGGAGGCGCTGCGCTACCTGCAGGAAAATCCGGAAAACCCGCACATCGTCATGGCGACCCTCAACAGCCTGTACACGACGCCGCTCAGGACCGACATCGGCGTCGATGTCGCCGAGTTCACCCCGCTGGCACTGATGGCGGTCGATACGTTCCTGCTCTGGGTGCACAAGGACACGGGCATCACCACCCTCGAGGAGTACGTCGCCGCGGTGAACGCCATGGACGGGGCGTGGAAGATGGGCGGCACCGGCTCCGGCCAGGAGGACAGCCTCGTCATGGCGCTCCTGGAGGAGGCCACCGGCACCAAGCACACCTATTTGCCGCTCGATGGCGGCGGTGACGTGGCGCGCGCGCTGGTCGGCGGCCACATCAACTCGAGCGTCAACAACCCCTCGGAGGCCCTCTCCTTCTACGAAGCCGGGATGGTGGTGCCGATCGTCGCCTTCACCGACGAGCGGCTCGAGGCGTTCCCCGACGTGCCGACCATGAAGGAACTCGGCCACGACGTGAGCTACTTCATGGACCGCGCGTTCGTGGCACCTGCCGACATCCCGGCCGACGCCCAGGCGTTCTACATCGATCTCTTGACCAAGCTCTCCGAGACGCAGGAGTGGCAGGACTACGCGGCCAAGCAGTCGCTGTTCTCCGACCTCGTCACCGGTGACGAGCTCGGCGACTACATCCTGCGCCAGCGCGACGTCCACGAGCGCATCCTGCGCAACATGGGCGAAATCAGCGGCTGACGCCGGCCTTCGACCACCGCCGGACCACTCGGGTGGTCCGGCGGGCGGACGTCCCTCGCCTACCCGCTTCGGGAATCATCCATGCGGATCGCCGAACTTCTCGCGGCCGGCGCGCTGATGGCGCTGTCGGTCTACTTCATGGTGCACGCCACCGTCCTGCCGATCGGCTGGACCGAGTTCTCCGGCCCCGGCGGCGGGGCCTTTCCGTTCTGGCTGTCGGCGATCATGCTGGTCTGCACGACCTTCGTCTTCGGCCGCGAGGTGGTGCGCATCCGCGTCGGCGCACCTCGCCTGCCCCGGCCGTTCCTGTCGCGCGCGAGCCGTGGGCGGGTGCTGACCGCGGCCGCGTCCGTGGTCGTCACCGTGGCCCTGATGGGGCTGGTCGGCACCTACGTCGCCATCCCGCTCTTTCTCGTCTTCTACCTGCGCGTGCTGGGCGGCCACGCTTGGCCGTTCATCGCCACGATGGCGGTCGCCACGCCGGTGATCCTCTTCTTCTTTTTCGAGGTCACCTTGAGGATCCTGCTGCCGAAGGGCGTCACCGAACCGCTCTTCCTGCCGCTCTACGCCATCTTCTTCTGAGGACGATCCGTTGGAACTGCTGGCTCTGTTGGCCGAGGGCTTCGCGACATCGCTGAGCCCGCTCAACCTCGCGGTGATCCTGCTGGGCGTCACCGCGGGCCTGTTCATCGGCGTCATGCCGGGCCTCGGCTCGGTCAACGGCGTCGCCATCCTCTTGCCGCTGACCTTCGTGGTGCCGCCGACCTCGGCGATCATCTTCCTCGGCGCGATCTACTACGGCGCCATGTACGGCGGGGCGATCAGCTCGATCCTGCTCGGCATTCCGGGGGCCTCGACGGCGGTCGCCACCACCTTCGACGGCCGGCCCATGGCGCAGCAGGGCAAGGCGGGCTTGGCGCTCATCGCCGCGGCGGTCGCCTCCTTCGTCGGCGGCACGATCTCGGTGGTGGTGTTCACCATCTTCGCCCAGCCGCTCGCCGACTTCGCCCTGAAGTTCGGGCCGGCCGAGGAATTCGCCCTGGTGCTGCTCGCGTTTACCACCTTCGTCGGTCTCGGCGGCGACGACGTGGCCAAGACCATCGCCATGATCTGCCTCGGCCTGATCCTCTCGACCGTCGGGCTCGACGTCATTACCGGCCAGCCGCGGCTGATCTTCTTCGATTTGCCGGGTTTCTATGCCGGCATCTCGTTCCTGGTGGTGGCGATCGGCATCTACGGCATCGGCGAGATCCTCTACGCCATCGAGACCCAGAAAAAGGGGCAAAGCGTGACCACGCCGCGCCTCGGCCTGCGGGACCTCTGGCAGGGTCTGGTCGAGCTGCGCCGCACCTGGGGCACGATGACCATGGGCTCGTTCTTGGGCTTCTTCGTGGGTCTGTTGCCGGCGGCCGGCGCCACGCCTGCCTCGCTGATGGCCTACGGCATCGCGCGCAGCACCTCCAGGACGCCGGAGCGCTTCGGTAAGGGGGCCGTCGAGGGCGTGGTGGCCCCCGAGACGGCCAACAACGCCGCCAGCACCGGCTCGCTCGTGCCGATGCTGACCCTCGGCATCCCCGGCTCGCCGACCACGGCGTTGCTTTTGGGCGGCATGGTGATGTGGGGCCTGATGCCGGGGCCCATGCTGTTCATCGAGCAGAAGGAGTTCGTCTGGGGGATGATCACCAGCCTCTACACGGCCAACCTGTTCGCGGTGATCGTCAACCTCGCGCTCATCCCGCTGTTCGTCTGGACGCTCAGGATGCCGTTCGCGGTGCTCTGCTCGGTCGTCTTGACACTCTGCATCGTCGGCTCGTTCGCGCCGGACCAGCGCATGCACGACGTCTGGCTGATCATCCTGTTCGGCTTCTTCGGCTACGGCCTCAGGAAGCTGAACTACCCGATGGCGCCTCTGGTCCTGGCCCTGGTGCTCGGGCCGCTGATGGAGCAGGCGTTCCGCCGGACGCTGATCGGCTCGCAGGGTGATCCGATGGTGTTCCTCGAGCGGCCCTTGTCGCTCGGCTTCCTGCTGCTCGCCCTGGGCTTTTTCCTTCTGCCCTTACTCCGCTATGTGTGGGTCCGCCGCAAGAAGCCGGCACTCGCCCCCGCCCGTTGATCGACCATCGGAACCCGCCGGATGACCACGACCGTTCTCGACCTGCTCGCCCCCAACGACGCCACGAGCCCCGCCATCGGCGCGCCCGGGCGCCCCTGGCTGGACTTCGGCGGCTTGCGCGACCTTTGCGCCGCCACCCGCGAGACCCTCAACGGGTTCGGGATCGGCCGGGGTGACCGGGTGGCCATCGTCCTGCCCAACGGCCCGGAGATGGCCACCGCCTTCATCGCGGTGGCGACCGGGGCGACCACGGCCCCCTTGAACCCCGCCTATCGCGAGGACGAATTCGACTTCTACCTCGACGACCTGCAGGCCAAGGCGCTGGTCGTCGCGGCCGACGAGGCCGGCCCGGCGGTCGCGGTCGCGAAGAAGCGGGGCCTGCCGCTCTTGCGCCTCGCCTTCGATGCGGCGGGCCCCGCCGGTGCCTTCACGCTTTCCCTCGACGGCACGGCACCCACGGGCGGCTGCACGGGTGGCCCCGCCGAGGCGGGGGACGTGGCGCTCGTGCTGCACACCTCGGGCACGACGTCCCGGCCCAAGATCGTGCCGCTCCTGCAGTCCAACCTCGCGGCCTCGGCCCGGCACATCGGCACGACGCTGCACCTGTCGCCGGCCGATCGCTGCCTCAACATCATGCCGCTCTTCCACATTCACGGCCTGATCGCGGCGGTGCTCGCCTCGCTCGCCGCGGGCGCTTCGATCTCCTGTACGCCGGGCTTCAACGCGCTCCGGTTCTTTGCCTGGTTGGACGAGGTGAAGCCGACCTGGTACACGGCCGTGCCGACCATGCACCAGGCGATCCTGGCGCGGGCCGAGCGCAACCAGGCGAGCGTGGCCGCCGCCGCGTTGCGCTTCGTCCGTTCCTCGTCGGCGTCCTTGCCGCCGCAGGTGATGAAGGCGCTGGAGGAGACCTTCGGCTGCCCGGTGATCGAGAGCTACGGCATGACCGAGGCGACCCACCAGATGGCCTCGAACCCCCTGCCGCCGGCGGTCCGCAAGCCCGGCTCGGTCGGCATCGAGGCCGGTCCCGCGATCCGCATCGCCGATCCGGCCGAGGGCCATTTCCTCGCGTCGGGCAGCGAGGGCGAGGTGGTCATTTCCGGGCCGAACGTGACGCCGGGCTACGAATCGAACCCGGATGCCAACGCCAAGTCGTTTTTCGAGCACGAGGGACGGCGCTGGTTCCGCACCGGCGACCAGGGCATCATCGACGCGGAAGGTTACCTGCGCATCACCGGGCGGCTGAAGGAGATCATCAACCGCGGCGGCGAAAAGGTGAGCCCGCTCGAGGTCGACGACATCCTGATGGACCATCCGGCCGTGCAGCAGGTGGTGACCTTTGCCATGCCGCACGACAAGCTGGGTGAGGAGGTGGCGGCCGCCGTGGTCCTGCGCGAGGGCCAGACCGCGACCGAACGCGACATCCGCGACTTCGCCGCCAAGCACCTCGCCGACTTCAAGGTGCCGCGCAAGGTGGTGATCCTGAACGAGATCCCGAAGGGGGCGACGGGCAAGATGCAGCGCATCGGTCTCGCGCAGAAGCTGGGGCTGGATTGATGCGGATCTGCATCTACGGCGCCGGCGCCATCGGCGGCCATATGGGGGCGAAGCTGGCCCAGGCCGGCGCGGACGTCTCGCTGGTGGCCCGCGGTCCGCACCTGGAGGCGATGCAGGCCAACGGCCTGACGCTGATCGAAGCGGACGAACGCCGCACCGTGAAGGTGACGGCCTCGGCCAACCCGGCCGATCTCGGCGTGCAGGACTACGTCATCGTCACGCTGAAGGCGCACCAGGTGCCGGGCGTGGTCGAGTTGATGCAGCCGCTGCTCGGCCCCGAAACCTGCGTGGTGATGGCGGTCAACGGCGTGCCCTGGTGGTATTTCTACAAGCTGGACGGCCCGTACGAGAACCGGCGCCTCGCCACGGTCGACCCGGGCGACGTGCAGTGGACCGGCATCGGCCCCGAGCGCGTGCTGGGCTGCGTGGTCTATCCCGCCGCCGAGGTGATCGAGCCGGGCGTGGTCCAACTGGTCGAGGGTGACCGCTATTCGCTCGGCGAGCCCTCGGGCGAGCGCTCCGAGCGGGCGCAGAAGCTCGCCAAGGCCCTGCAGGACTCGGGCCTGAAGGCCCCCGTCCGGCCCAAGATCCGCGACGAGATGTGGGTCAAGCTGTGGGGCAATCTGTCGTTCAACCCGATCTCGGCGCTGACCGGTGCGACGCTGGACGTGCTCTGCACCGATCCGGGCACCCGCGGCGTCGCCAAGGCGATGATGCTGGAGGCGCAGGCGATCGCCGAGACGCTGGGGGTGCGCTTTGCCATCGACGTCGAGAAGCGGCTCGACGGCGGGGCTGCCGTCGGTGCGCACAAGACCTCGATGCTGCAGGACCTGGAACGCGGCCGTCCGCTGGAGATCGACGCGCTCGTCACCGCCGTCCAGGAACTCGGCCGCGTCGTCGACCTTCCCACCCCGACCATCGACACGGTCCTGGCGCTGGTGAAGCTGCGCGCGGCGACCGGGGCCTGAAGTCGGGGACGGCGTCCGCGTCGCCGCTCAGTGGTGATGCGGGACGACGCCTTCGAGCGGACCGACGCCCGCCAGGATGGCCAGGCCCAAGCCGATCAGACCCACGCCGACCGGACGCACGATCCGGTGGCCGTGCCGGCCGGCCTTCTCGTAGAGCATCAACAGGGCGAGTGGTGCCATCCAAGCCAAGTTGGCAATGCCGACGACGAACATCACGAGCATCAACGCCCAGCAGCAGCCGACGCAGAAGAGCCCATGACGGACGCCGAGGCGAAGGGCGGCGAGAGCGCCGCGCCGATAGTGCTGGAGCAGGAACGCTCTCGGGTGGCGGCACTGCTCCAGGCAGCGATCCTTCAACGCCGAGAATTGAAAGGTTCCGGCGAGCACCAGCACGGCGCCGTGGAGCAGCCCCGAACGCTGCACCGCGTCGTGAAGCAGCCCGTCAACCAACGCTTGGCCGACCAGCGCCACGAGGCCGAAGCCCGTCCACACGGCGACGTAGCCGCCGAGAAAAATGCCGCGTGCCAATTGCGGACGCGGCTGACCGGCGGCCGCCCGGTGAAATGCGGCCAGCATCGGCAAGGCCGAAGGGAGCATCATGGCCGCCACGTGCACCTGCCAAGCGATCAGAAACAGCCCCAGGCTCGCGGTGAACGGCAGACGTTCGGCCAGCAGGTCATGGTGGTGCACCCACTGCACGCCCCCGGTCAATTCGGCACCGACCGCAAGGGCCCAGGCGACCGCGATCAGCAGAAGGACGAGCGGCGCGCCCCGCCACCGGGGCGCTGCGTGCAGCGCCCCCTCGCTCACGGTCGATGTTCCATCCGCCAAGCCGTCTGGATGGTGTTGCGGCCATCGTAGCTCCAAGTCATGCCATGTTGCGGCAGGTTCACTCGGTAGCGGGTCGACTTGCCGATATAGGCGGGCGCGTCCTTTACCGTACTGAAGGCGCTGTCGAGAATCTTGGCCGTACTGCCGTCCGGAGCGGAGCGGATCGGTGTCAGGTCCGCCTCGATCATGCCGTCGGCGACGAGGCTACCCTCGGCTCGGTCGGTCTCGTGGCGGATCGACGCTCGCTCCACCGCCACCAGTTCGCCGATCAGCCCCGCCATGTCGGCGAGCGGGCCCCCCAAGTCGCCGCCGAACGCGGCGAGCAAAGCCGCCTGTTGGGTTTCGCTCGCCCGGTCGTCGACCAGGAGCACGAGGCGCCAGTTGCCGGCCAGGGCATTGCCGGGAATGTGCGCAACGTTGACGAGGGTCAGACCCGAGACGTCGACCTCGCCGATCGTGCCCTTGTCCAAACGAAAGGCGATCACTCCGAAGCATTCGCCACCGTCCGGATCCTCGCCGATGAAGCAGGGACAGGGTGTGTTGCACGAGCAGATTTCGAGCAACGTGCCGTCGAGGACGTATCCGCCGCTGGTTGCCGTCATGGGAAGGTCCCCCCTTTGGCTTGGCGGCTGCGGTGCCTTCGGTGGCTTCACCGTGCGCCGCTCGGGCGCTGGCACGCATCCACACGTGGCAATCTCGTATTTTATATCAATTTTTTGGCCGGATTTCCTGGAAGAACGGTGGTTGAATCTTTACGCGATCGTAAGTCAACACCGACCGCGGTCCGATCGCTGTCGAGCCGCGACGCCAGCGCCCTGCGAGGACTGGGCCGCGTCGTGGACGTCCTGCCCCCCACCATCGACACGGTGCTGGCGCTGATCAAACTGCGCGCCGCGACGCGGGGCTGACGACCGACTTCGCCCGCCTAGTGGAGCGACGCATTCGATGGATTCGGTCGTCGGGCAGAACAAGCAGAACACGCAGAACAAGCAGAACAAGCAGAACAAGCAGAACAAGACAGGGGGCTTTTGGCCC
>JBMCMJ010000003.1:0-31714 GCA_048615135.1 Pseudomonadota bacterium | reverse complement strand
CTACCACCTGCAACTCTTCGGCGCGGACCCGCTCGCTTGGCTCGGCCTGTAGACCGTCAGGCACCCGGGCACCGCCGGGCCTGCCGGTGCGGCCGAACGAGCGCTGGAGCCTCGAATTCGTCTCCGACGTGCTGATCGATGGCCGCCGCTTCCGGATCCTGGTCGTCATGGACGACTTCGGCCGGCAAGGCCCGGCACTGGTGGCCGACAGCTCGTTGTCGGGCCGACGCGTGGTGCGTGAGCCGGACCGCCTCGCCCTGGTCGCCCCTTACCCGAGCGTCCGTCTGCCAACCGCCCGTCTCCGTTGGCTGCCCGGCCGCCGACCCGCCACATCGACGGGCTGGTGTTCGTCAGCGAGCGCGGCTGCTGGGGGCATTGTCCACAGCGACGTCCACAGCGACCGCGCGGACGGGCGTGGTGGTCGATGTGTTGGTCTCGCCGATTGACCGAATGTCGCCAAGCCATAGACTTGGGGCCATTCTGCGCGTAGGCCGCGGGCGTCGGGATCGCCGACGGGATTTTCGGTCGAGAAGGAGTCGCGATCGATGGAACGCCGGGCTGCCCTGGTCGGTCAACCGCAAGCTGCGGCACGCCGTCACTCGGCGATGACCCTCAAGAGCGAGCGGCCGACGGCGCATCAGCTCGCCTACCATTTTCTGCGCGATCGGATCCTCTCCGGCCATTACGAGGCGGGGGTGCGCCTGCGGCCCGAGCAAATCGCCGCCGAAATCGGCGTCAGCCGGATGCCGGTGCGCGAAGCGGTGCGCCAGCTCGACGCCGAGGGTCTGCTCACCATGCTGCCCAATCGCGGCGTGGTGGTTTCCCGCTTGACCCCGGAAGAAGTGATCGAGTTGTTCGAGATCCGCGCACCCCTCGAGGGCTTGGCTACCCGCCTCGCCGTCGAGCACGTCACCGAGGAAGCGCTGCTCGATTTCGATCACCTCCTCGCGCGAATGCGTTTGGCCGAGGGGAACCATTTGTTGTGGATGGAACGCCACGACCATCTGCACGACCGTATCTGCAGCTTGAGCCGTCGCGACCGGCTGTGCCAGCTGGCGCGGCAGTTGCGGATGCAGATCCAGCCCTATCTCCGCCTGTTCACCTCCGTCAGCCGTCAGCCGGAGTTGAGCGGTTTCGAGCACGAGGTGATCCTCGACGCGCTTCGCGCGCGTGACGCCGATCGCGCCGAAGCGGCGATGCGCGAGCACGTCATGGCCAACGCCGGCGAAATCGCGGGCTTCGTGCGCGAAGCGCAGCGCCTCGATCCTCGCACCGAGGACGCTCCCGAGGCGCCGCGAGGTCACCGCTTCGAGTAGGGGGCTCGCGTCGAGCCGCGCCTGCGTCGGCGAGGACGCCGTCTTCGCTTGACATGCGCGTTGCCGAGCGGTCGCTGTATCCTCGGATACGGCAGCGAGGGCGTGGCCGCGCGTCGGCGAGACCGTCGCCACATCGAACGAAAGGAAAGGAACCCGATGAGCGTCGATCTGGTCATCAAGGGCGGTTGGATCGTCGGTGAGCGGGGCCGTATCCGGGCCGGGCTCGCGGTCGAGGACGGTCGGATCGTCGCCATCGCCGAGGACGACCTGCTGCCGCCCGCGACGACCGTGGTCGATGCTGCGGGACTGCACCTGCTGCCGGGCGTCATCGACGTCCACGTGCACTTCCGCGAGCCCGGCATGGCGCACAAGGAGACCTGGACCACGGGCTCGCGGGCGGCCGCCGCGGGCGGCGTGACCACCGTGTTCGACATGCCGAACACCGATCCACCGGTCGACACGGTGGCGCATCTGGACCTGAAGCACGCCCGGGCCCGCGAGCAGTCGCTCGTCGACTTCGGTCTGTACGGCCTGCTGGGCGAACACAACCTCGAACACTTGGCGCCGCTCGCCGAGGCGGGGGTGGTCGGCTACAAGCTCTTTCTCGGGAACACGACGGGCAACCTGCCCTGCCCGAGCGACGGTGCGGTGCGCGAAGGCTTCGAGATCCTGGCCGAATTGGGGCTGCGCTGCTCGATCCATGCCGAGAACTCGCCGATGCTGTTCTGGCGTGAGGCCCGGCTGAAGGCCGCCGGGCGCAACGATCCGCGCGCGCATCTGGAGGCCCGCGACGATCTCGTCGCCGTGGAAGCGCTGAATCGCGCCTGCACCATTGCCGAGTGGACCGGTGCCCGCATCCACATCGTCCACGAGAGCACCTCGGCGAGTCTGCCCTACATCGCCTTTTTCAAGCAGCGTGGGGTCGATCTCACCGTCGAGACGCTGCCCCAGTACCTCGTGCTGTCGATGGACGACGTCGAGGCTCCGGGCGGGGCGGCGCTGCGGATGAACCCGCCGATCCGCGACGCGCACCACCAGGCACCGTTGTGGGAAGCGCTCGCCTCGGGGCTGATCGACATGATCGCCACCGACCACGCGCCGCACGGACCCGGGGAGAAGACCGGTGAGCGCATTTGGGACATCGCCTGCGGCCTGCTCGGCGTCGAGACATCGCTGCCCTTGATGTTGACCGAGGTCAACAAGGGCCGGCTGACGCTGGAGGAGTACGTCCGGGTGAGCGCCGGAGCACCGGCCCGCGCCTTCGGGCTCTACGGGCGAAAAGGGGTGCTTCGGGTGGGGGCCGATGCGGACATCGTGCTGGTCGACCTCGAGCGGCACGCGACGCTCGGTGCCGACCGGCAGCACTCGCTCGACCGCCAGTTTCCCTATGAAGGTCGGCCGGTGCAGGGTCTGCCGGTGATGACCTTCGTCCGTGGCCGACTGGTCGCGAAGGACGGCGAGCCGGTGGACGCCGCCGCCGGCTGGGGTCGGATGGTGCGCCCCGCGATGCCGACGCCGCGGCCGCGCAACGTCGAGCGGAGTCTCGCGCGGCTCACCCGCGTTCCCGGCTGATAAGGAGCGTTCGCGATGCCCGCACGGCTGTGCATCCATGATGCCCTGCTCGTCGGTCCCGACGCGGTGCGGCCCGGCGGGGTGGTCGTCGGCGACGACGGCCGGATCGAGGCTTTGCTCGCGGACGGCGAGCGCGCCGCTGCCCGGACCACCGTGGACGCTCGCGGCAAGCCGCTGTTCGCGGGCTTCGTCGACGGGCACGTGCACATGCGAGACCCCGGGTTTCCGCAGAAGGAGGATTTTGCCTCGGGTACCGCCGCCGCCGCGGTCGGCGGCGTGACCACCGTCCTCTGCATGCCCAACACGATGCCGTCGGTGCACGACCTGGACGGCCTCGCCGCCGCCGAGCGTGCGGCCGCCGGTCATGCCCGGGTCGACTACGGCTTCGAGGCCGCGGCCGGCCGGGACAACTCGGCGGCGCTCGAAGCGCTTTGGGCGGCGGGGGTGGTTTCCTTCGAGACCCAATTCTCCGAGGCCGACCCGGCGGATCTGCTCGACGACGACGAGGTGCTCGCGGCGGTGCTGGCCGAGGTCGCCCGGCTGGGCGCCGTGCTCGGCGTCTACACGGGCGACCAGCGCGGGACGGCACAGCGGAGCGGGGCGCTGCGCGCTGCCGGCCGGGGCGATCCCATGGCCTATGTCGAGGCGCGTCCGGCCGAATTCGAGGTGGCGGGGCTGGAACGCCTGGTCCGCCTCGCCCAGGGAACGGCCGCGCGCCTCCTCGCGCGTCAGGTGTCGACCGCGGACGGCTTGGAGTTGTTGGCCGGGGCGAAGTCCGTGCTCGACCTCGCCATCGAGGTCACCCCGCACCACCTGCACCTGGACACGGGCGCCATTGCCCGGCACGGACGCTTCGCCCTGATGGCGCCGCCCTTGCGGACGGAGCGCGACGTCGCGGCCGTCCGTGCGGCTCTGGCCGATGGCCTCGTCGATGTCGTGGGGTCCGACCACGCGCCGCATGCGGTCGCGGAAAAGGAAATCGCGGACCTTTGGCAGATGCCCGGCGGCACGCCGGGGCTCGACACCATCGTGCCGGCCGTTCTGGATCTGGCGGCGCGCGGGGTCATCCCGCTGGAACGGGTGGCGCAAGTGCTCGGAGCGCGCCCGGCTGCACTGTTCGGTCTCGCCGACCGCAAGGGCGCGCTGCGGCTGGGGGCCGACGGCGACCTCGTGCTGGTCGACCTCGATGCGACTCGGACGATCGGGCCGGGCGATATCCGTTCCCGCGCCGGTCACGGCCCCTTCGCCGGCAGTACGCTGCGGGGCTGGCCGGTGCTCACCGCGCTGCGCGGCGAAGTGATCGCCGCCGACGGCGAACTCTGCCCCGGCGAGCCCGGCGGACGTCTGCAACGGCGGCAGGGGGCTGCTGCGGAGACCCAACGATGACCTTCGGTAGCAAGGGCCGGCTGGGCCTCGTCGTTCCGGCCAACAACTCGGTGATCGAGCCCGAACTCTGGTCGGTCCTGCCGCCCGATCTGGCGCTCTTCGCGACCCGCATCCTCGCCAAAGGCGACCTCACCCCGGAGGCGGTCGAGGCCATGGAGGCGGAGGTGGACGCGGCCGTCGAGCGGATCGCCGCCACCGACGTCGACGCGATCGGCTATTGCGACATGGTGACGACCTTCATCATGGAGCGCGGCTGGAGCGAGCACCGGATGGCGGAGATCGCGGCCCAGGTGGGCCGGCCGACCTTCTCCGCCTGGACGGCGCTGCGCGATGCGATGGCGGCCCTCGAGGTGCGGCGCATCGCGCTCGGCACCCCCTATCCGCGCCCCGTGCACGACCTCGCCCCGCCGTTCTTCCGCAGCCACGGGGTGGAGGTCGTCACCGACGACACGCTGGACATCACCGCGATGCTCGATGTCCCCAAGGTCGACACCGCACGGCTGCTCGCCTTCGCGGCGCCACTCGCCGAGGTCGACGCCGACGCGGTGGTCCTGCTCGCAACCGACCTGCCGACCTTCGCGGCCCTCGAGCAACTGGAGGTCCTGGCCGGCAAGCCGGTCCTCACGAGCAACCAGACGCTGCTCCGGGCGGGGTTGCGCGCCGTCGGCTGGCGGGGCGAAATCCGCGGGCTCGGCCGGCTGCTTTGGGCGGTCTGATCCTTCAGGGTCGTGCCGCGTTCGACACCATCGGTCGCGCGGACAGGCCGGCCTGACAGGCGAGCGAGAGAAGCATCACCAGCGCGCCGAACGCGATCGGTGCCGCCGGGCCGTAGCCGTCGTGGAGCCAGCCGGCAAAGGCCGGCGCGACCGTTATGGTGACGTAGTAGATCGTGTACAGCAGCCCCATGCCGGCGGCGCGGTTGGCGGCGCCGACGAACCGTTGGGGTAGCGCCATGATCGGCCCGGCCGCGGCGAAGGCGACGAGGCCGAACGCCACGTAGGCGAAGGGTAGGTCCGGACGCGCCGCGAGCAGAACGAAAACCGGCATCGACGCGAAGGTGCAGACGGCGATCACGGCTCGCGAGTGGCCGGTCCGGGACGCGATCGCCCCGCCCAGTGGGATCGCCAGGATGCCGATCCAAGTGCCGAGCCCGACCAGCCAGCCGGCCCGGCCGAGGTCCACCCCCTCGCTGGCGAGCAGCGCCGGGGCGAAGCCGAACACCAGGACCAGGCCGACGTTGAGCGCGCCCCAGACGAGGCCCACCAGCACCATGTCCCGCCATTCCCGCGGCGCGAGCGCCCGCAGCGCCGCGACCCCACCGGCGGGCGGCACCGCCCGCCCGGGCGCTTCGCGATAGGCCAGGGCCATGAGCAGGGCCGCGGCCAGCGTCGCCACCCCCGAAATCGAGAGCGCGCCGCGCCAGCCGAGCACGAGGGTCAGGTCGCCCTGGGTCATGAGGCCGAGCGCGATGCCGAGCGGCCAACTGTTCAGCAGAATGGCCATGGCGAGCGGCAGATGGCGCGACTCGGCGAACCACTCCAACGTCGCCTTGGCGAAGTAGAGATTGGTGACCGTCGCCCCGATCCCGGTGAGCAGCCGTCCGGCCGCGACCACGGCGTAGTCGCCCCCCATCGCGGAAACGAGGATGCCCAACGTCATCAGGAGCAGGCCGAGACCGATCAACATCCGGTCGCTGGCATGGCGTGCCAACAGACCACTCGGCAGCGCCAGGACCATGCCCGGCAGCATGAACAGGCCGATCAGGGTTCCGACCAGGGCGAAGTCGATGCCGAGCGACGCCGCGATCACGGGGCCCGCGGAACCGATCGACTGGAACGAATAGCCCGTCGAGGTGCGCGCGAAGAACAGAATGGCGAGCATCACCCAGGGATTGGTCATCGCACTTCGCTCGCCGCCTCGTGGAGGCCCCGTTCCGACCCCGACCGGCGAGGACCCCGAACAGCAGGGCGGACCGGCCGAACGCCGCGAACGGCGGGGCAAATCACGCCGATGGATGGAGGTCGAAGGTGAGGCCCAACCCCTGCCGTTCGGCCGCCTCCAACAGGTGTTCGGCGGTCACGAGATCCTGGGCGGCGGCGCCGAGCGACTTGAACAGCGTGACGTCGTCCGGACCGCGCACGAACCGATAGCTGCCGGCGAGGACGGCGCCGATCTCGGCCTCGACCTGCGCGCGGCGCATCGTGCCCGAGGCCAGCGGCTGGACGAGATCGCCGGCCCGCTCCAGGCAGGCCGGCATGGAATCGGCGAACACCCGGGCGCGGCCTGCCACGGCGTCATCGACTTCGCGGGCGCCCGGATGAAAGGCGCCGCCGACCGTGACGTGCGTGCCGCCGCGCAGGCGTCGCCCGTCGAACAGCGGCGTGGTCGCCGTAGTGACGCAGGTCACCAGGTCCGCCGTAGCCGCGGCCTCGTCGGCGCCGACGTCGGTGCGGACAGTGACGCCGGCGAAGCGCGGCTGTGCGCGCAACCACCCCGCCAACCGCTCGACCCGCTGCGGCGTCCGTCCGATCAGGAGCAGGGTTTCGGCCGGCCTTACCTCTTGGATCAGAAGGGCACTCGGTCCGGCCAGCTTGCCCGCGCCGTAGAGAGCGTGGGTGGCGATGCGCGGCGGGGCGAGCACGTCGACCGCCGCGGCCAGCCCGGCGGCGGTTCGGTAGTCGGTCAGGAGGTCGGCGGCCACCAGCCCCCGAACCTCCAGCGTTCGGGCATCCATCAACAAGACCAGTGCCGTGGTGGCGAGGTCGCCCGCTTCGTCGGTCCGGTTGGCGATCAGCTTCAGGCCGAACAGCCGGCCGCCGATCAGGCTGGGCATGACGAAGATCACGCCGCCCGTTTCGGGGCGGAGGAATTCGGTGCGCAACGGCGTCTCGGCACTGCCGTCGGCGATTGCCCGATAGGCCGCGGCGGACGCCTCGATCAGCGCCCGCCCGTCGAGCAGGCGGGCGACGTCGGTTTCGGAGAGAAGCCGCACCTGCCTAAGCCTCCAGCAGCACGCGTCGCGCCGTCTCGGCGAGCACCGCACACCCGCGGACGATATCGTGGGCGTGCGAATTCTCCTGCACGTCGTGACTGCGGCCACCGATGCTCGGGATGAAGAGGAGGGCGCTCGGCACGTGCGGGGCGAGGATCATCGCATCGTGGCCCGCCCCGCTCGGCATCCGCACGACGCTCGCCCCGCTGGCCACCGCCGCCGCTTCCATGGTGGCGACGAGGCCGGCATCGAGACCGACGGGGGCGATCGCCGCCGTCCGCTCGAGCGTGATCGCGACGTCGCTTCGCCCGTCGGCCGCCGCGACGAGCTCTCGGAGCCGGGCTTCGATCGCCTCCAATCGCGCGGCCTCCGGATCGCGGACTTCGACCCAGAGTTCGGCCGTCGCCGGTACGACGTTGGCGGCACCGGGGGCGAAGGTCAGCTTGCCCAGGTTCCAGACCGTATCGGTGCCGGCGAGTTGGTCCATGCTGTCGAGCCACACGGCACCCAGACGGATCAGTGCCGCCCCGGCATCGCGCCGCATCGCCATCGGCGTCGTCCCGGCATGATCGGCCCGACCTTCCGCGCGGACGGCGTAGCGACGGATCCCGACGATGCCCGTGGCCACGCCGATGTCGAGACCGCTCTGCTCGAGCCTGGGGCCCTGCTCGATATGCGCTTCGAGGAACGCCCGGTAGCGCCGGGTGGAGAGCGTTGCCCAGGGCCGGTCCGCGAGACCCTGGCGCACGAGTTCGTCCACCAGCACGCGTCCGTCCGCGTCGCGTCGGCCGGCCAGATCGGCGGCGTTCGCCCCGCCAACGAAGGCCCGGCTGCCGAGACAGGGAAAAAACGTCCCCTCCTCGTCCTGGAAGGAGACCACGTCCACGGCGAGACCGGCCGTGGCCGGCGCCTCGCGGAAGGCCCGCACGATCTCCAGCCCGTAGGCGACGCCCAAGGCCCCGTCGAGCCAGCCGCCGTGGGGCACGCTGTCGGTGTGCGAGCCGATCAGCACCGCGGGCCCGACCGCCCGCGACCGGCCGAGCACCGTCCCGAGACCATCGAGTTCGGCCTCCAGGCCGAGTTCGGCCAACTTGGCGGCGAGCCAGCGGCGGGCTGCCAGATCGGCGTCGGACAGGGCCGGACGATGGACGCCCGTGCGATCCTGGCCGATATGCCGGAGCGCCTCGAGATCGGCCAGCAGGCGTTCGCCGTTGATGGTCACCACGGCCTCAGGCCGGCATGGCACTGATGCCGCCATGGGCGGCCGACCACGAGACCGGGTCGTTCAGGAAGCTCTCGACTTCCCGCAGATGGCCGGGATCGAAGCCGAAGCCGTCGCGTGCGACCCGCAGAACGTCATGCCACGTCGCGAGGTAGTGCAGCGTCAGACCGACATCCCGCAGCCGTTCGCGCGCGCCCGGAAAAATGTCGTAGAAGAAGATCACGAACGTATGGTCGACTTCCAGCCCGGCCTGCCGCAACGCGTTGCAGAAATTGATCTTCGAACGTCCGTCCGTGGTGAGGTCCTCGACCAGCAGGATGCGGTTGCCCATGCGCAGATCGCCCTCGATCTGGGCGGTGTTGCCGAAGCCGAGGGGCTTCTTGCGCACGTAGTACATCGGCAGCATGAGTTCCTCGGCGATCCACGCCGCGAAGGGAATGCCGGCCGTCTCGCCGCCGGCCACCGCCTGGAGCTGCTCGAATCCGATGTGGCGGCAGATCCGGGCCGCCGCCATCCGCATCAACTGGCGCCGCAGCCGTGGATAGGAGATCAGGGCCCGGCAATCGATGTAGACCGGGCTGGCCCAGCCGGACGAGAACACGAAGGGCTGCTCCGGGCGAAACTCGATCGCCTTGACTTCCAGCAACATGCGCGCGGTCAAGTCGGCCACGGCCGCTTCGGATTGCAGCAGGACGTCGTCACGCAAGCCCGTTCTCCCTCGAGTCGAGGCCGTCTTAGCCCAGCCGGCCGCCGGGGCAAAGCCCGCGGCACCGGATGGTCGCCTCGCTCGGTCGCGCATCGAGCACGTTGGCTTGCTCCGCAGGGGCCGCTAAGCTTCCGCCTTGGCGGGGGGCGGCGGGTGCCGCAGGGAGGTGCGGATGGATGGAGCGGCGGCTCCGACCGGCTTGGCGCGAAGCCTGCTCGCTGGCGACGAGACCCGCTTCCTCGAAGGGTATTTCGCCGCGTTGGCCGCGATCGGCCGCGACTCGGTGGGCATCACCCGCGAGGCGTTCGGCCCCGGCGAGGAGGCCGCCTTCGACCTCGTCCGCGATCTGGCGGCGGCGCTCGATGTTCGGGCCGCGAGCGACCGGGCGGGCAACCTCGTGCTGCGCATGGACGGCGCTGCGGCGGGGCCCGCGCTGGTGATCGGTTCGCACCTCGACAGCGTTCCGCAGGGCGGCAATTTCGACGGCGCCGCCGGCATCGCCGCCGGCCTTCTGGTGCTCGCCCGCTATCGCCGCGCGAAATGCCTGCCGCCGCTGCCGTTGGAACTCATCGTTCTCCGGTGCGAGGAGAGCGCGTGGTTCGACCGCGCGTACGTGGGTTCTTTGGCGCTCTGGGGCGGCCTCTCGCCGCGCGACCTCGAGCGCCGCCATCGTTCTTCCGGGCGGACGCTCGGCGAGTGTCTCGCCGGCATCGGCGCGGATGTCGCGGCGATCACCCGCGGCGAGGCGCTCCGCGACGCGAACGACCTACTTGCCTTTTTCGAAGTGCACATCGAGCAGGGGCCCGTGATGGTCGCACGCGGGTTTCCCACGGCACCCGTGACCGGCATTCGCGGCAATCGGCGCTATCCCCGCAACCGCGTCGTCGGCGCCGCGGGCCACTCCGGGGCCGTTCCCCGGTGGCTCCGGCACGACGCCGTCTTTGCATTCGGGGAATTGATCACCGGGCTCGACGAGCATTGGAAGGTTCTGCAGGAGCGCGGCATCGATCTGGTGGTGACGGCGGGGGTGGTCTCGACCCATGCGGCCGATCACGGCATGACCCGGATTCCGGGCGAGCTGTTCTTCTCGCTCGAGTTCCGCAGCCAGAGCGAAGCGACACTCGAGGCCTTCGCCGGTCTCGTCCGGATGGAGAGCGAGGCGATCGGCCAACGGCGAGGCGTGCGCTTCGACTTCGACGAACCGCTGGCCTCGCCGCCCGCCGTTCTGGATCCATGGCTACGTTCGCGCCTGGCAGACGCGGCCCTGGCCCTCGGGATCGACACCGAACCCCTGCCCAGCGGTGCAGGGCACGATGCGGCGGTGTTCGCCGGTGCCGGCGTGCCGACCGCCATGCTGTTCGTCCGCAACGAGGGAGGCTCGCACAATCCGGGCGAGCGGATGGACGTGGCCGACCTGCTGGTCACCATCGATGTGCTGCATCGGACCCTCGACACGACGCCCTGGTCCGAACGTGCTGGCCCCGATCTTGCTGCCGGTGCTGCGGTCGCCAGAGGCGCCTTTCCCACTCCATCCACCATCAAGGAGACCAAGAGGTGAACACCCATCGCCGAGGCTTCGGGGCGCTGCTCGGCGGCGCCGCACTGACGGTTCTCGCCACCGGCGTGCAGAGCCAGCCGCTCACCGATGTGCGCTTCGTCCTCGACTGGGCCTGGCAATCGATGCACGGGCCCTTCCTCATCGCGCTCGACAAGGGCTACTACGAGGAGGCTGGCCTCGACGTCACGATCGATCGCGGCTTCGGCTCGGGCGACACCCTGAACAAGGTCGCGGCCAAGTCCTACGACATCGGCTTCGCCGAGGGGGCCGGCCTGTTCCGCTTCAACAACGAGAACCCGGACGACCGGGTGGTGACCATCCTGGTCATCAACAACCAGTCGCCCACCGGTGCGATCTACCTGGAAAAGAGCGGCATCGAGGGACCGGCCGACCTGATCGGGCGCAACGTCTCGGCCACCCAGGGCGAGGCCACCTTCCTCGTCTGGCCGGCCGTGGCCGCCGCCAACGGGCTGGATGCGGACGGCATCAACCCGGTGTTCGTCGAGAGCAACCTGCGCGACGCGATGGTCATCCAGGGGGGCGCCGAGGCGACCTTCGGCTTCGTCTCGACGACCGTCCTGAACATGGTCAATGCCGGGGTCGACCGCGAGGACATCGGCTATTTCACCTTCGCCGAGTTCGGCCTCGCGCCGTACAGCTCGGGCATCCAGGTCCGCGCCGACTACGCCGAAGCCAATCCGGAGGTGGTGCGCGGCTTCGTCGAGGCCACCGTCAAGGGCATGATCGACATGTTCGAGGACCCGGCCTACGGCATCCGCCTGCTCAAGGAGCGCGAGCCGCTGGTCAACGAGGAAGTCGAGACGGCGCGTTGGGAGTTGGCCGAGGAACTGGCGTTGCTGGTGCCCGAGGTGACCGAGAACGGGATCGGCTACGTCGATCCGGAACGGTTCGTGTCGGCCGGCACCGCGGTCGCCCGCGCCTTCGGCGTGGATGCCGAGATCGTCCTCGAGGACTACTACCGCGGCGACTTCCTGCCGCCGATCGAGGCGCGTGAGGTGCCGGAGAGCGCCAAGGCCCGCGCCGCCAGCTACTGAGTTCGGGACCGCTACGACGAAGCGCCGTGGCCATGCCACGGCGCTTTTTCGTGGAGCGGCGTGCTCAACTGCCCGTCGCGTAGGTCACTTCGCGGGTGGCCCAACCCGTCAGCCTGGCCTCGAGCTTGGCGAATACCGCATAGATGAGCACCCCCATGACGGCGACGACGAACAGCCCGGCGAACACCAGGGGCACGTCGAACCGGCCGCTCGCGTTCAGCATGAGATAGCCGATGCCGGCGTTGGACCCGATCGTCTCGGCGATGACCGAGCCGACCAGGGCCAGGGTGATCGCCACCTTGAGGGCCGCGAACAGATAGGGCATCGAACGCGGCAGGCCGACCTTGAGCAGGATGTCGCGGCGCGAGGCGCCGAGCGAGCGCAGCACATCCTGCAGTTCGGGCTCTAGGGTAGCGAGCCCGGTCGCCACGTTGACGACGATCGGGAAGAACGAAAGCATGAAGGCCGAGATCACCGCCGGAATGGTCCCGATGCCGAACCAGATCACGAGGATCGGCACGATGGCCACCTTCGGCACCGAGTTGAACCCGATCAGCAGCGGGTAGAGGCTTTTGTAGAGCATCTTCGAAGTGCCGACGGCGATGCCGAGCAGGACCCCGCCGATGACGGCGAACACGAAGCCGACGACGGTCGTGTAGAGGGTCTGCATGGCATGCACGCCGATCACCCCCTTCCACGTCCAGAAACTCTCGGCGATCGCCGACGGCGCCGGCAGGACGAAGCGCGGCACCTCGAAGACCCGGCAGGCCACCTCCCAAAAGGCGAGGGCGCCGAGGCCGATGATCCAGGCCCCGGCGTCCTCCAGGCGGGATGACCAGGTCGACGGCTCGGCGGTCTCGTCGTCCGGCGTGATCGTCTCGGTCCGCTGCTGGTCGCTCATGCTCGGCGCTCCCGGCTGATGTGCTCGCGAAGGTCGTGCACCAGGCCGACGAAATCGGGGCGAAAGGTGTCTTCCAGGCTGCGCGGAAAGGGCAGGGGAACCTGTCGGCTGGCGACCACCCGCCCGGGACGCGCCGACATGACGTGGATCTCCTCGGCCAGATAGGCGGCCTCGCGCAGGTCGTGGGTCACGAGGATGACGGTGAAGCCGCGCTCCATCCAGAGCGATTGCAGCACCCCCCACAGTTCTTCGCGGGTGAAGGCATCGAGGGCGGCGAACGGCTCGTCGAGCATCAAGAGGTCGGGATGGTGGATCAGCGCCCGGCACAGCGACGCGCGCTGCTGCATGCCGCCGGACAGTTCCCACGGGTGGCTGTTCTCGAAGCCGGCGAGGCCGACCGCCCGCAAGAGTTCGCGCGCGTCCTCGACGTAGCTGTCGTAGTGTTTGCGCAGGCGTCCGCGATGCGGCTGGACGATCTCGAGCGGCAGCATGACGTTGCGCAGCGTGGTGCGCCACGGCAGCAGCGTCGGGTTCTGGAATGCCATGCCGACGATCTTGAGCGGCCCCGTCACGGGCTGGCCGTCCACGCGGATGGTGCCGCGGGTCGGCGGCAACAAACCGGTGACGAGCTTCATCAACGACGATTTGCCGCAGCCGCTCGGCCCCACGACGGCGGCGAAGCCACCGCGGCGGACTTGGATGCTGGTGCCGTCCAGGGCCCGCATCCGCGTACCGCCCCGGCCGTAGACCAAGCCGACCGCGTCGATGTCGACGAACGCCGGATCGGCGGTGACGGGCGGCGCCGCGTCGGGCAGGGTTGCTGTGGCCAAGATCGGGTCCTCCGTCGCAGGGCGATGTCACGGCGCCGACGGGTACGCAAGGAGTGCGCCAGTGTCCGTCGCGCCGTCCGCTGGGCAGGTCGCTTAGCGTCCTGACCACGGGATGGGCAACCTGTCCATTTCGAATCCACGGATTTTCGTATCCGTTCTTGAACCGGAATGACCGGCTTCCGCTTGACCGGTCGTGGCTTTGGATCAACTGATACCCTTTACGACGCCGTTGCTCTCCCTGGACCCACCGATGACCGTCCACGATCTCGCGCCGTCGACCCACCCCGCATCCCACGGCCGTCGGATCGGGGAGCACCTCTGTCGGGTGCTCGCCAACGAGGCCGTGAACGCCGACTACCGATTGATGCGGCTCGCGGCACCGGCAGGTGCGTGCGCGGCACGACCCGGCCAGTTCTTCCACATGCTCTGTCCGGCCGAGGCGGGCGGCACGCCGTTCCTGCGCCGACCGATGAGCATCTACGACGCCACGCCCGAGCGCGGCGAGATCGCCTTCCTGTACAAAGTCCACGGCGCGGGAACGCGGGCGCTGGCCACGCTGGCCCCCGGCGCGGCGATGGACGTGGTGGGTCCGCTCGGGCGCGGCTTCACGCTGGAGTCCGGCTGGCGGCGACTGCTCCTGCTGGGGCGCGGTGTCGGGCTCGCGACCCTGGCGCCGCTTGCCGATGCCGCGGCCGACAAGGGCATCGCGATCACCGCGATCCTGAGCGTGCGACGCCCGGACCTCGTGATGTCGGTCGAACGCCTCGAATCCGTCGGTGCGACCGTGCACGTCGTGCACGACGGCGATGGATCGAGCCATGTCGACTCGGTCGCCCGGCTGATCGAGGATCGGCTCGCCGCGCAGCCCGTCGATGCCGTATTCACCTGTGGTTCCGCCCGCCTCCTCGTGCTGCTCCAGGGACTGGCGGCGCGGTACGGCCTGTTCGGAGAGGTGGCGCTGGAGCAGCAGATGGCGTGCGGCCTGTCGATGTGTTTTTGCTGTGTCCGCGCGTTCAAGGTCGGTGATCGTGTCGAGCACCGGCGCGTGTGTTGGGAGGGCCCGGTGTTCGACCTGCAGGAGGCCTTGCCGTGACCGATCTCGCCGTCGACGTCGGTCGGCTGCGGCTCGCCAATCCGATCATGCCGGCCTCGGGGACGTTTTCCGAGGCGCTCGCCGAGGTGATCGACCTCGATCGGCTCGGCGCGCTGGTCGCGAAGACGGTGATGCCCGAAAAGCGCGACGGCAACGCTCTGCCACGGGTCGCCGAGACGCCGATGGGGATGCTCAATTCGATCGGCATTCCGTGCAAGGGGCCCGAGGCGTTCGTCCGTGATACGCTGCCCGCGTTCAAGCGTTTTCGCCCGCCGTTCGTGGCCAGCATTTCCGCCGGCACGGCACGGGGTTTCGCCGATCTCGCGAGGCAGGTCGTCGCGGCCGGCGCGGATGTGGTCGAGGCCAACATTTCCTGCCCCAATCTCGAGGCGGATGGTCACGCCTTCGCCGTGAGCCCCCGTGCCACCGAACGGGTGATCGCGGCGCTGCGCGACGCGATCGAGGTGCCGTTGTGGGCGAAGCTGTCGCCCAATGCGCCGAACATCGCCGACGTCGCGCTCGCCGCCGAGGCGGCCGGCGCCGATGCGGTGGTGGTCGCCAACACCATTCTCGGCATGGCGATCGACGTGGAGCGACGCCGCACCCGGCTCGGTGCCGGGATGGGCGGGATGTCGGGTCCGGCCTTCAAGCCGATCGCCCTCAGGATGACCTATCAATGCGTCCGGGCGGCGAAGATCCCGGTGATCGGCTGCGGCGGCATCGTCGATGCGAACGATGCGCTGGAATTCCTGATCGCCGGCGCGCGCGCCGTGCAGGTCGGCACCGCGACGTTTCGCCATCCGACGGCGATGATCCGCATCCTCGACGACCTGGACCGCTGGTGCCGCGAGCGCGGCATCGCGCGACTCGAAGAAGTGATCGGCACGCTGGAGGCCTTCGAGACGCCGCAGCTCGAAGCCGCCGAGGACTTGGCCGCCGAGTAGTCGGGTGTGCGGCAGACCGGCGGTCGGCCGCACACCCCCGACGTTTCGAGCGAGGCTGGTCAAGCGAGGCCGGCGAAGCGGCAGGGGCCGCAGCCGTCGTTCAGCACGCGGGTGGTCATCGCCCGCAATCCCGGATGCAGCGCCAGCGCCCGCTCCAGGCCGTCGTGGCTCTCGGCGGCCAAGCGCGCGGCGATCTCGCGCGCTTCGCCGAGCAGCGCATCCGCGTCGAACCGGGTCGGCTTGCCGTCGGCCACCACCTGCTCACCGTGCACGAACACATCGCGCACCGACGCGCCATGTTCGTAGAACACCAGCTGGGTGGTGAGGTGTCCGCGCGGGCTGAGGGCGAGGCTGTTGCCGTCGAGCACGACGAGGTCCGCGAGGTGGCCGGCCGACAGCTCTCCGAGTTCGCCGTCATGGCCGAGAACCTTCGCACCGTTGACGGTCGCCATCCGGAGGAGAGGGCCAGCCTCGAGCCAACGCCGGCTGTCCGTGTCGGTCACCCGGTGGAGGAGGGCCGCGAGCCGCGTCTTCTCGAACATCGACATGTTGCCCGCGTTGAGGCCGTCGGAGCCGAAGGCAACCGGCACGCCGGCCTCGACCAGCCGCAGCAGCGGTTGGATGCCGGAGCCGATGATCAGGTTGCTTGCCGGGTTGTGCACGACCGCCACGCCGCTCGCGGCGGCCGTCTCCAGGTCGGCATCGGTGAACCAGACGAAGTGCGCGAAGGACGAGCGCGGCCCCGCCAGGCCCAAATCGTTCAGGTAGGCGACGAAGCCGCGCTGGTCCCGCGCCTCGGCCATGGCCCACTGGGTCTTGGCCTCGAGCAGATGCGTGTGGTTGCCGAGGTCGTGCCGGCGGGCGAAGTCGCCGGCCCGTTCCAAGAGCGCGTGCGAGCAGCGCTGCGGCCCGTCGATGCCGAGCATCAGGCGGACGGTCGGGTGGTCCCGCCACCGCTCGAGGCCCGCCTCCAGCATGGCGAAATAGGGATCGTGCGGCTGCGGGGTCGAGGGCAGCAGCGCGCGCAGGGCGGCCGGCATCTCCTCGTCGAGCATCGGCACCGTCTCGGCGAAGGGCAGATCCGAGAACATCGGGGCGACGGCCGCCCGCACACCCGCATCGTGGTAGGCTTGGCAGACCGCATCCAACGCCTCGCCGTCGTGACGCGGACGGTGCGAGAAATGATCGACACAGGCGGTCGTGCCGGTCAGCAGCATTTCGAGGCAGCCGACCATCGCCGAGACGTAGACCTCCCGTGGCCGCCGCGCGCCCGCACCGATGATCGCGTTCACCATGAACACGTCGAGTGGAATCGTGTCCACGGTCCCCTTCAGCAACCCCGCATAGGAATGGGTGTGGCAATTGGCGAAGCCCGGCATGACCACGCGGCCACGCCCGTCGATGCGGCGAACCGAGGCGCCCTCGGGGGGACGGAAACCGCCCGGCAGACCGACATGGACGATCCGCGCGCCCTCGATCCAGAGCTCGCCCGGGTCGAGGACGCGGCCTTGCGCGTCGAGGGTGAGGAGTTGGGCGCCTTCGATGCAGGTGAACTGGCTCACGGCTGGGATCGCTCCGGATGCGGGGTGACGGGGGAATCGACGAGCAGTGCGCGGACGAGGCCTCGATAGGCGCGGCTGGCGGCGAAGAGATCGGCCGTGGCGACCACTTCGTCCGGGCGATGCCACATGGCCGGATCACCCGGCCCCCACATCGTTGCTTCGCCGCCTTCGACTTGCAAGAAGCCCGCATCGAGCGCGCCGTGCGACCAGAACCGCGCGGGCGCCGGCAGGCCCTCGGCGGCGCAGCCACGGGTGATGGCCGTGAGCAGGCGGCCGTCCTCCGGCAGTTCCGCGGGGTGCATGAACGGGCCGCGGCGCACCTCGACCGTGCAGGGCCGCTCCAGGCCGGCCGTCTCGGCGATGGCGGCGAAGGCCGCCTCGGGATCGTCGCCCGGCAGGAGCCGGCGGTCGAGGGTCAGGCTGACCTCGTCCTGCAGGGTGTGGGTCGCTTCGGGAAAGCTGCGCAGATGCGTGGCGACGAGGCTCGCCCGCCCCAGACCCGGGTGGCTGCCACCGAGGTCGAGGCCGTCCAGCGCGTCGAGGATCCGGCGCGTGCCGCGGATCGCATCGACCCCCGCCCAGGGTGTCGAACTGTGGCACACGCTGCCCCGGACGGTGATGTCGACGTCGATGCGTCCCTTGTTGCCGAGGCTGACCGCGAGATCGGTCCCGATCAGCACCACGGCCAGATCCGGCCGCGTGCCCATCGCCGTGAGCACCGAGCGGATCGCATCGTGGCGACCGGTCTCGCCAGCGGTGAGCAGAAGGAACAGGAGCCGGCCGCGCAGCGGCCACGCCCGTGCCTCGTGCAGGGCCGCGAGGCCGGCGGCCAACGCGCCCTTCTGTTCGGCGATCCCCCGCCCCCGCAGTGCCGGCCCGCCCGGTCCGTCGACGATCTCCCCGGCGAAGGGCCGCTCCATGGAGCCACGCGGATGGGTCATGGCATAGCCGACCAGCGCGAGGCTCGGCGCGGGACCGTCGGGTCCGAGCGCCACCCACAGATTGCCCATGCCGTCGAAGCGGGGGGCGAGGCCCCAGCCGGCGAGCAACGGGCCGACATGGTCCCCGACGAAGCCGAGAACGGCCGGGTCCGCTTCCATCGCGGCACTCTGTTCGCTCGGCCGCTGCACGAGGCCGCGGGCGAGGTCGACGACGTCGAGGCTCGAGGCGGTCATCCGGTCAGTCTCCCGCGATCGCGAAACTGCCGCGGCCGAGCGCCACCTCGCGTCCGGCTGCGTCCCGCACGGCGACGTCGACCGTTGCGACCCGGCGGCCGGCGCGGACCACGTTCGCCCGCGCGACCAGCGGCGCCACGGCAGGCCGCAAATAGTCGACGCGCAGATCGAGCGTCGGTGTTGCCGTGTCCTTGTGCAGGGCGAGCGCATTGTAGGCAGCAATGTCGATCAGGCTGGCGATCACGCCGCCGTGCAGGGCCGGCTCGGTGGCGCTGCGACACAGGCGGGGATCCGGGTCGAGGGCGACCTCCAGCGTGCCGGCTGCCGCGTCCACCCGCGTCACCCGTGGCCGCAGGACGAGGCTGTGAAACGGGACGGCGTCGAGCAACGCCTGCACCCTGGCGATCACCCTGTCCTGGTCGGGGCTGGTCATGCTGGCACGTGCCTTGCTGAGATATCCTTCGGGCGAACAGAGCAGATGACAGGCCCGCGGTCCATGGCATACCGTATCCAATGATACACGAATCGGGGCGGACGATGACGAGCCACACGCGGACCCTGCTGGTCACCAACGGCCGGATCTACCGCCATGGCGGCGATCCCGATCTGCCGCCCGTCCGGGACATGCTGGTCAAGGGTGATCGGATCGTGGCCATCGAGGCGGATCTCGCCGCGCAATTGCGCACCGCCGAAGGGCGCGCCCGCCACGGCGTCGAGCGGCTCGATACGGTGCTCGATGCGCGCGACCGGCTGGTGCTGCCCGGCTTCGTCAACGGGCACTACCACAGCCACGACGTGCTCCTGAAGGGCTGCTTCGAGACGATTCCCTTGGAGACCTGGCTGCTGCAGGCGCTGCCGCCGAACTACGGCCGGCGTTCCAAGGCGGAACTGCGAGCGCGCACGCTGCTCGGTGCGGCGGAGTGTCTGCGCGGCGGGATCACCACCGTGCAGGACATGCTCACCCTGGTGCCGATCGACGAGGACGACATGCGGGTGGTCATGGACGCCTACGAGGAGATCGGCATCCGCTGCGTCTTTTCCCTGCAGGTCGCCGACGTCGGCGGGGCCAAGGGAATGGCGCATTGGGACGAATGCGTCCCCGACGACAAGAAGCACTTGCTGTCGGGATCGGTGAACCCCGAACCCCGCGACCTGATCGAAGTCCTCGACGACATCGTGACCCGCTGGCAGGGTCACCACCCGCGGATCGGCTGGGCGCTGGCGCCGACCAGCCCCGAACGCTGCACCCGCACCATGCTCGAGCGCTTGGCCGAGCTGAGCGGCAAGCACCGGCTCCCGGTCTTCACCCACATCTACGAGAGCCGGGCCATGACCCTGGTGGCGCGTCACGAGCACGCTGCCTACGACGGGTCGCTGGTTCGCTACCTCGACGCGTGCGGCCTCTTGAACGAGCGGATGGGCCTCGCTCACAGCGTCTGGATGCGCGAGGACGAGATCGACCTGATCGGCGAGAAGGGTGCCCACGTGGTGCTCAATCCGGTCGGCAACCTCAAGACCAAGAGCGGCGTCGCGCCGATCCGCTCCTACGTGGACAAGAAGGTCAACATCTCGATCGGCTGCGACAACTGCAGCTGTTCGGACGTGCAGAACATGTTCCAGGCGATGAAGCTGTTCGCCGACCTCGCGGCGATCTGCGATCCGGAACCGGGCCGGCCCTTCGCCGTGGACGCGCTGCGCTGCGCCACGCTCGGCGGTGCCAAGGCCCTGCAGCGCGAGGGCGAACTCGGCGATCTGGAGCCGGGCATGCTGGCCGACTTCAGCCTGATCGACCTGACCGATTTCTCCTACGTGCCGCTCAACAGCTGTGCCCGCCAGACCGTCTTCACCGAGAGCGGCCGAGGCGTAACGACGGTCGTCGTCGGCGGCGAGGTCGTGATGCAGGACCGCAAGGTGACGACCATCGACGAGGCGGCGCTGCGCGAGGAGGTCTCGGCCCTGATGCCGTCGCTCCAGGCCGAGATCCAGGCCGTGGTCGCGCGCATCGCCGAACTCGAGCCCTATCTCGCCGAAGCCAATCGGCGCACCTGGCGCGACGACGTCGGGCTGCATCGCTACGTCGGCTACCCGCCGGCCTGAAACTGCCCTTTCCAACCCTCCGAGCAGGAAGTCCGCGCCCATGTCCTACCGTCGCACGATCGCCGCCTGCAGCCTTGCCGCCCTGACCTCGCTGGCCGCTCCCGCCGGCAGCGCCGAGTTGACGTTGACCGCCTGGGAGCGCGAGGGCTCGGAGGTGTTCGACCTCTACGTCAGGAATTTCGTCGACCTTGCCGCCGAGTTCAGTGACGGCGAGCTGCAGGTCACGCCCTACGGGGCCGGTGTGATCGCCGGTGTGTTCGACGGCCACAAGGCGGTCACCGATGGGATCGCCGACATGGCGTTCGGCTGGGCGGGCTACATCGTCAATCAGCACGCGGGCAACGCCTTTTTCGGCGCGCTGCCGGGCGGGATGGGTCCCGAGGCGCTCTACCATTGGACCTACAGCGGTGGCGGCAAGGAGCTGCTCACCGAGTTCCGACGCGCGACCAACGGTCAGCACGCGGTGGCCTGCGGTGTGCTCGGCAGCGAGGTGTTCGCCCATTCCCACCGGCGCATCGAGACGCTCGCCGATTTCGAGGGGCTGCGCCATCGCACGGCCGGGGCCTTCGTCGACGTCATCCAGGCACTGGGCGCCACGCCGACCGTCATTCCGGGACCGGACGTGTTTCCCGCGCTGGAGCGCCGGGCGATCGATTCGGCCGAGTACCTGACGCCCTACCTGAACTCGAAGGTGGGTTTCCAGAACATCGCCGAGTTCGTGATCATGCCCGGCATCCACACGCCGGCAGCCGTCTACGAGGTGACCATGAACATCGACACCTGGGAGGGCCTGAGCGAGAAGAACCAGCGGGCGATCGAGCTCGCCTGCGAGATCGTGAGTTCGCGCTCCTACACCTTCCTCGGCGACCGGGACATGAAGGCCACGCAGGCGTTGATCTCGGGCCGCAACGAGGTAGTGGTGCTCGACGACGAGGTGATCGAGCGCATCCGCGACGAGGGCCGTGCCTGGATCACGGGCAAGGGTGCCGAGGCCACCGCCGACGACTGGATCGAGGAGATCGGCGCGGCCTATTTCGCCTACCAGGATGCTTGGCTCGCCAGCTTCAACCGCGTGCAGTGACCAGGGCGCGGGCGCGACGCATGGACCGGTTCGACGATGGGCTCGGGCGCTTGGCCTCGGCGTTCGGGCGCGTCGGCGAAGCGGCCCTGCTCGCGCTCGTGCTGGTGACGGTCTACGAGGTCGGCTCGCGCTATCTCTTCAACCGGCCGAGCATCTGGGCCTATGACGTGGCCTACATGCTCTCCGGAACGATGGTGATGCTCGGCGCGGCGTGGGCCCTGCGCACCAACGCGCACGTGCGCATCGACGTCCTCGTCCACCGTCTTTCGGCACGTTGGCAGCAAGGGTTGCAGGTCGGCATGTACGCGCTGCTGTTCCTGCCCGCGCTCGCCGTGGCGGCCTGGTCCGCCTGGGGTCGCACCGAGGAGGCTTGGCGGACCGGGCAACTGGAGCAAGTCAGTGCCTGGGCACCCGAGATCTGGCCGTTCTATCTGGTGATTGCGCTCGGTCTTTCGGCCCTGTTGCTCGAATCGGTGGCGGCGCTGCTGCGACACGTGCGGGCGTGGCGCCGACGTGAGCCGCTTCCCGGCGGTGGTCTCTGAGTCGATGGACCTTTTCGCCGTTCCCGCCTTCTGGATGTTCCCGGCGCTGTTCTTGATGGTGTTTGCCGGATTTCCGGTCGCCTTTTCGCTCATCACGCTCGCGTTCTTCTTCGGCTACGATTTCTTCGGCGATCGGATCGGTCTGCAGTTTTTCGGGCGCATTCACGACGTCCTCACCAACTACTCGTTCGCCGCGGTGCCGTTGTTCGTGTTCATGGGCGCGATGCTGGAGCGCTCGGGGATCGCCGAGCGGCTGTTCCACGCCATGCAGCTCTGGGTGGGGCGGTTGCCGGGCGGTTTGGCCCTCGCGACTCTCCTGATGTGCGCCGTATTCGCAGCCGCCACCGGCATCGTCGGCGCGGTCGAGGCGGTGGTCGGCATGATGGCGGCACCGGCCATGCTGCGGCAGCGCTACGCCAAGGACCTGATCTCCGGGACGATCTGCGCCGGCGGCTCGCTCGGCACGATCATCCCGCCCTCCCTGGTCGTGGTCATCTACGCCACCGTGGTCGAGATCTCGATCGGCGACCTGTTCGCCGGGATCATCATCCCCGGTCTGTTGATGGTCGTCTTGTTCGTCGCCTACGTGCTGATCCGCTGCGCCCGCGATCCGGCCAGCGGGCCGCCGGCCGACGCGTCGGTGAACGACGTGCCGCTCGGCGACAAGCTGAGAATCACGGCGACTGCCCTGGTGCCCGTGGTGCTCCTGGTCATCGCCGTGCTGGGCTCGATCCTCGCGGGTGTCGCGTCGCCGACCGAAGCAGCGGGCGTGGGTGCCGCCGGGGCGGTGCTCCTGACGATCGTCTACGGCAACTTCAGCGCCAAGCTGCTCTTCGAGGTCCTGCGCCGCTCGGTGATCATCAATGCCATGATCATGCTGGTGGTCATCGGTGGCACGCTCTTCACGAGCATCTTCCTCATCAACGGCGGCTCCCGGATGGTCGACGAGCTCCTGGTCGGCACGAGCCCCGAGGCGTGGCAGGTGATCGTGCTGTTCCTGCTCGTCATCTTCGTCCTCGGCTTCGTGCTCGACTGGGTGTCGGTGGTGTTGATCTGCATGCCGATCTTCACGCCCGTGCTGCGCGAACTGGGCGTCGATCCCCTGTGGTTCGGCGTGATGGTCTGTGTGGTCATCCAGACCTCGTACCTGACGCCGCCGATGGCGCCCGCGATCTTCTACTTCCGGGCGATCGCCCCCCGGGAGATCACCTATGCCCACATGTTCCGCGGCGTGTTGCCCTTCATCGCGTGCCAGCTCATCGTGCTGGCCGTGGTTGCGGCATGGCCACCGACCGCCACCTATCTGGCGGGCGTGCTGTTCCGTTTCTGAGCCCTGGAGGACCCGCATGAAAGCCGCCGTGATCGAACGCCAGGGCGGGGTGGAGAACATCGTCTATCGCGATTGGCCCGACCCCGAGATCGGGCCGGACGACGTACTCGTCCGGGTTCGTGCCTGCGCCCTCAACCACCTCGACATCTTCGTTCGCCGCGGCATGCCCGGCTTTCCGGTGCCCATGCCGTTCATCTCGGGTGGCGATATCGCGGGGGAGGTGGCAGCCGTCGGCGCGAACGTGACACGGTTCCGGCAGGGCGACCGCGTCTCGCTGAATCCGCAGACCGACGAGGGTATGATCGGCGAGGAACTGCTGGGCGGCCTTGCCGAACTGGTGCGCGTGCCCGCGACGAACGTGATCGCCATCCCCGACCATCTCGAGTTCGTTCCGGCAGCGGCCACCCCGATCGCCTATGGGACCGCCCTGCGCATGCTCGTGACCCGCGCGCGCCTCGAAGCGGGCGAGACCGTGCTGGTTCTCGGTGCGAGCGGCGGTGTGGGCATCGCCTCGGTTCAGATCGCCAAGATGCTGGGCGCGCGGGTCGTCGCCGTGGCTGGCTCGGCCGCCAAGTGCGCGCGCCTGTTGGACGTTGGTGCCGACGAGGCGATCGACATGTCGAGCAACGATTTCAGCCGCGAGGCCTGGCGCCTCTCCGGCAAGCAGGGTGTCGATCTCTGCGTCAACTTCACCGGTGGCGACACCTACGTCCCGTCCCTGCGGACGCTGCGCAAGGGCGGCCGGCTCGTCACCTGCGGCGCCACCGCGGGCTTCGATCCCCAGACCGATCTCCGCTTCGTCTGGGTGCGTGAACTGCAGGTGATCGGCTCCAACAGCTACACCCAGGAGGACGTGGCGCAGGCGCTCGACCATGTGGCGGCGGGACGGCTGCAGCCGGTGATCGGCGCGACCTTCCCGCTCGCCGAACTCGCCGCCGCCGAGACGTTGATCGAGCAGCGCGAGGTCTTCGGCAAGATCGTGCTCCTACCCTAGGGGGCGGCGGAGTCGAGCAGTTCCTTGACGCGCCGCCGGTCCGGCTTGCCGGTGCCGAGCAGGGGCAGTCGGTCGACCACCACCACCCGCCGGGGATGGGCGTAGGCGGGGCCGTTTGCCAGGCAGAAACGCTTGATGGCCTCGGGATCGGCCGCGGCGCCGCTTCGCAGGACGACCAGTGCTGCCGGCGCTTGCCCCTTCTCCTCATGGGCGATCGGGGCCACCGCCACCTCGGTCACGTCGGGGTGACGCGCGATCAGATCCTCGACCTCCTTCGGATAGAGGTTCTCGCCGCCGCAGTTGAACATGTCGTCGACCCGGCCGACGAAATGAAAGAAGCCCGCGTCGTCCCGCCGGAAGCGGTCTCCCGTCCGGAACCAGCCGTCCACCAGCCGCGCCGCCGTCTCGTCGGGGCGGTTCAGATAGCCCAGCGTCACCGCCGGGCTCCGCACCCAGAGTTCGCCGACTTCGGCCGCCTCCCGGCCGTCCCCGTCCACGAGGCGAACCTCGTTTTCGGCGGCCGGGACGCCGACGCTGCCGCGCGGCACCGGGCGGCCATCGGCCGGCGGCTGCAACGGCCCGCCGGCTTCGGTCAGGCCGTAGGCGTTCTTCACCTTGGCGCCGAAGCCGGCCTCGACCGCGCTCGCCAGGGCCTCGGTCACCACCGCCGAGCCGATCGCTATGGTTTGCAGGCGGGGGAAGGGGCGCGGCCCCGAGCGAGCGAGTTCGTCGAGCGCCCGGCTGAAGATCGCCGGCACGCCCGAGGTGAAGGTGGCGCCATAGGCCTCGAGCGCGTCGAGGAAGCGACGTGCCTCGAACGAGGCGACGATGACCGCGGTGGCGCCGGCGCGGAGATACGGCTTGATCACGCCCCGCATGGCGTTCTTGTGATAGAGCGGCGTCGCCGCGACGGCGCAGGCGTCCGCCGGCACGGGCGCCAAGCGATGGGCGAGTTCGATGGACCACCGCATGCCCGCGTGGCTCAACAGGGCGCCCTTCGGCCGCCCGCCGGAGCCGGACGTATAGGCCACGAACGCCGGCGCCCCCGGCGGCGGATCGAACGGGGTGTAGGCGTCACCGCCGCCTGTCAGGTCGTCGTAGGCCGTCCAGCCGGCGGGCGCCTCGCCCAGCGCCCAGCGCCGTTCGGGCAGGTCCGGAAGATCGACCAGGCGCGGAACCACGGCGAGGTCGGCCACGACGGCGGCGACCGCCGCATCGCGCACGATGTGCTCGATCACCTCGGCCGCCGCCTGCGTGTTCAGCGCCACCGGCTGCACGCCCAGCCGCATGGCGCCGAAGAAGCACGCCACGAAGGCGATGCCGTTGCCGGTCGCCACCAGCAGGCGGTCGCCCGGGCCGAGCCCGGCGCGGGCCAACCCGGCGGCCACCCGGTCCATCAGGCGGTCCAAGTCGCCGTGGGTGATGTCGATGGGGCGCCCGTCGGCCGGCAGTTCCACGAGGGCCCGCCGGGCGGCCGAATGCGCGACGGCAGGGCGCTGGAAGAAGCCGAGATTGCCAGCGACGGTCTCAGCCATCTCGGGCGGCGTCCGCCACGGCATCGACGATGGCGTGGTAGCCGGTGCAGCGGCAGTAGTTGCCCGAGAGCGCCTCGCGGATCCGCGTCCGATCCGGGTTGGGTTCCTCCGCCAGCAGTTCGGCTGCGGTCAGCACCATGCCCGGCGTACAGAAGCCGCACTGCAGCGCGGCGTGGGCGAAGAACGAGTCCTGCAGCGCTGCGACGCGGCCGCTCGCGGTGGCGCCCTCGATCGTTTCGATCTCGGCACCGTCCGCCTGCACCGCCAGCATCAGGCAGCCGCGCACCGTACGGCCGTCCACGACGACCGTGCAGGCCCCGCACACCCCGTGCTCGCAGCCGACGTGACTGCCGGTCAGCCCGAGCCCGTGGCGCAGCCAATCGACGAGCGACTGACGCACCGGTACCGTCGCACGCAGCCGTTCGCCGTTCACCGTGCAATCGATCGTCGCCGTCGCTTCGAACGCTGTGTCGCTCACGATCCCTCGCTCCATTGCCGGACGATGCGCGCCACCAGAGCGGCCGCGAGTCGTCGCTTGTAGGCTTCGCCGTAGGTGGCGTCGGGGGCGATCTCCAGTTCCTCGGCTGCCGCAGCGCCCGCGCGCTCGACGGCCGCCGGGTCGTCGAGGGTCCGGCCGATCAGCGCTGCCGCCGCTTCCCGTGCCTCGCTCGGCCGCTCGCCGGCGCCGAAATAGAACAGCCGCGCGGCGGCAACATGCCCGTCGAGCATCTGCGCTGTCGCCGCCAGTCCGAGGATGGCGTAGTCGCCGTGTCGGCGCGCCACCTCGTCGAAGGCGAAGCGGGTTCCGGGGGCCGCGGCCGGGATGTGCACCGCGACCACCAACTCGTCCGCCGCCCGCTGCGTGGCGTACACGCCTTCGAAGAAGCGGTCGGCGGCCACGCGCCGCACCCCGCGGGTGCTCGCCAGTTCGATCTCCGCATCGAGGCAGACGGCGCAGGCCGGAAGTTCCGCCGCGGGATCGGCCAGGGCGAGGCTGCCGCAGACGGTCCCGCGGTGGCGAATCGCCTGATGCGCGACGTGGGGCAGGGCGCGGGCCAGCAGATGGGCCGGGTCGTGCCGGCGAACCGCGCGAAGGGCGTCGGCGTGGCGGACCAGCGCGCCGAACTGCAGCGCGCCGTCCACGACGTCCAGGGTCCTCAGGGCCTCGATCCGGTTGATGTCGACCAACCGGCCCGGCGCGGTCATCCGCAAGGCCAAAAGCGGCATCAGGCTCTGTCCGCCCGCCAGCACCGCAGCATCCTCGCCGTGCTCGGCAAGCAGCGCGAGCGCGGCGTCGAACTCGCGCGGGGTCTCGTAGGCGAAGGGCGCGGGCTTCATGCGGTCGCTCTCCCGCTCGATGCGTCCAGGATCAGGGGCGGGGTCAGGGGCAGGGTCGCCACGCGGTTGCCGCCGGCGGCCGCGAGGGCCGCGTTGACCGCGTTCAGCACGGCCGCGGCGGCGGCGCAGGTGCCCGCCTCACCCGCACCCTTGGCGCCGAGCGACGAGCCGCGATAGGGCGTCTCGACGTGGCCGACCTCGATGTCCGGCATCTCGGCCGCCATCGGCACCAGATAGTCGGCGAGGCTGCCGTCGAGGAAATTGGCCTGCTCGTCGTAGCGGCAGTGCTCGAACAGCGCGGCGCCGAGCCCCTGCACCACGCCGCCGCGGACCTGCTCCGTCACCAGCAGCGGGTTCAGCATCCGGCCGCAGTCGTGGACGACCCAGTGGGCGAGACACCGTACCAGCCCCGTATCGCGACAGACCGCGACCCACGAGGCCTGGATGCCGTTGGTCGGGATCGTCGGGTCGCCGTCGCGCCGATAGTGGTGCGCAACCTGGAACTGCGGTGCCGTTCCGGCCGGAAAGTCGTGGCCGCGGAAATGGACCATCCGGGCAAGCTCGGCGACCTCGATGCGCGGCTCGCCCGCCGCATCGACCACCCAGCCGTCGCGCAGGTCGAGGCCATCGACCGGGCTCTGCAGCAGCGCCCCGGCAGCTTCGAGCACGTGGCCGCGCAGGATGCGCCCGGCCTGCCAAGCGGCCTCGCCACCGATGGCGGCCCCGCGCGACGCCCAGGCGCCGCCCCCGTGGGGGCCGGTCGCGGTGCGCCCGGTCTCCAGGGTGATGCGCTCGGGGGCGAGGCCCATGGCGTCCGCCAGCACCTGCACCAGCCCCTCGCTGATCCCCTGCCCGATCTCCGAGAGACTGGCCGTCGCCTTGAGCGAGCCGTCGGGCTCGAGGGCGAGTTGGATCGTGTCGGCCGCCGAAACCGGGACGCCCGCCTTGCCGTAGATCTCGCTACCCGATGCGGTCATCTCGACGAAGGCGGCGAAGCCCAGCCCCTGAAGCCCCCCCCGCGCGCGCGCCTCCGCGATCCGGGCCTCGATCCGCGGCCGGTCCATCATCGCCTCCAAGCGGTCCAGGCACGCCGCGTGGGAGAAGTCGAACAGCTCGAGGCCGAGCGGCGTGCGGACGCGCCCATCGCCTGGTTCCAGATAGTTGCGCCGGCGCAGGGCGAGCGGATCCTCGCCGCGCGCCTCGGCCGCGAGGTCGACCAGCCGTTCGGTGACGGTGCAGGCGATCGGGTGGCCGACCGAGCGGTACTGGCCGGTCATCGCCTTGTTCTGGAACACGACGTCGGCCTTGGCGCGCAGCCCCTGCAGCGCGTAGGGGGCGCCGAGGGTGCGCATTGCCATCAGCGTCTCGACCGTGCTGGAGCGCGGAAAAACGGAATGGCTGCCGATGCCCTGCACGCCGCGGGCGTCGATCGCCAGCAGCCGGCCGTCGTCGTCGATCGCGAGACGCGCCTCGATGACGTGTTCGCGGGCATGGACATCGCTCGTCAGGCTCTCGAGCCGGTCCGCCACGAACTTCACGGGGCGGCCGAGCAGCCGGCTCGCGGCGCAGACCGCCACTTCGTCGGGATAGACGTGCATCTTGATGCCGAAACCGCCACCCACATCGCTCGCGGTGACGTGCACCCGGCTCATCGGCAGGTCGAGAAGTTCGGCCAGATGCAACTGCAACTGGTGCGGCATCTGATGCGACGCCCGGACCTCCAGCCGTTGCTCGCTCGGATCGAAAGACGCGAGGATCCCCCGGGCTTCGAGCGGTACGCCCGTGTGCCGGCCGAAGACGAAGCGTTCCTCGACCACGGTCGCGGCACGCGCGAACGCGTCATCGACGTCGCCCGCCGCCCCATCGAACCGCCACGCGAGGTTCGAGCCCAGCTCCGGGTGGACCAGAGGGGCATCGGGCTCCAGGGCCGTCCCCGCCACGCCCACCGCCGGCCGTTCCTCCCAGGCGAGATCGATCGCCTCGAGCGCGTCCTCCGCGAGCGCGCGCGACGCCGCGAGCACCATCGCGATCGGCTCGCCGACCGCCGTGACCCGGCCCGCCGCGAGCGGCGTCTGCTCGGGTGCGGCAAGGCCCGGAAAGGCCGCCGAAATCGTTCGCCACGGGCGGCAGACGCCGGACAGGTCCGCCCAGGTCAGGACCGCGACGATGCCGGGTGCCGCGCGGGCCGCGGTGACGTCGAGGCGCTCGATGACCGCTGCCGGCACCGGGCTGCGCAGGAAAGCGGCATGGACCTGGCGAGGCAGGTCGACGTCGTCGAGATAGCTGCCGCGACCGGCCAGCAGTGCACGGGTGCGGCCGCGGGGACGCGACTGCCCGATCTGCGTCGAGGAGGGGGCAGGGTGCGAGGCCTCCATACGGGCTCCTTCGTCCGTGTCCGGCCCGCGGATCGCCCGATCGCTGCCGGCGAACGGGCCGGTGCGGCGGCGGCATCCTCGATCCGGTTGGCATGGGCATTGCGGACACGCGGTCGCGCGTGGATCGTCGTATCCAGAATTGGTGTTGCCGATGGCTCGACCGTGGTCAAGAGAAGGAGCCGCCCTTGCCGAGGCGACTCGGGCGTTTGTCGCTCGGGGGGCGGAGGGGCGCCTGCGGCTGTGCTGCGCTCGGCGTCTCGAACCGCCGGTTTCTCCGCAGCGGGTTCGGCGGGCGACGAGGGAAGCGGCCGCGGGCGGATGCCCCGTCCACGCGTTGACGACGACGACGCAGCGAAGATGAGGACGACATGGATCTGGGACTGAAGGGGCGGGTGGCGATCATCACCGGTCCGGCCAAGGGAATGGGGCGGGCGATCTCGCTCGGCTTCGCCGGCGAGGGAGCCGATGTGGCCCTGGTTGGCCGCGACACGGGCGCGATCGAGCCGGTGGCGGCGGAAGCCGAGCGGCTCGGGGTGCGGGCTGCGGTCCTGGCGTGCGACGTGACCGACGCGACCGCGTGCGCCGCGGTGGTGGAGCGGGTGTTCGCCACGTTCGGCGGGCGCATCGACATCCTCGTCAACGTCGCCGGCGGGTCCGGGCCGATCGGCAAGACCGGGGCCGAGACGACCGCGGCCGAGTTCGACGACATCGTCACGCTCAACATGCGTGGACCGTTCAACATGATCCGCGCGGTGGCGCCGACCATGCAGGCGCAGCGCTACGGCAAGATCGTCAATGTGGGCGGGACCTTCGGCATGCGCGGGCGAGCGGGCCGGCTCGCCTACTCCGCCTCGAAATGGGGCCTGCGCGGGATCACCAAGAGTTTCGCGCTCGAACTCGGCCGCTACGACATCAACGTCAACACCGTGGCCCCGGGCATGGTCGATGGTCCGCGCTTCCGTACCAAGGTGGTGCCGGAGATGGCCAAGCGTTTCGGAATCAGCGAAGAGGAGGCGGTGGCCCGCCATGCCGCGGACTACGCGCTCGGTCGCATCACCACCGACGAGGACGTGGCGGCTGCCACGTTGTTTCTCGCCTCGGACCGGGCGCGGCAGATCACCGGCGTCGACCTCCCCGTCGACGGCGGATGGGCCGCGTTGTGAACCTATTCGGAGGTGTTCGATGACCAAGATGATCGTGACCGCCGGCCCCTTCCGCTTCGATGCCCGACTGGAGGAAGAGGCCGCACCCGCCACCTGTGACGCCTTTCGCCGAGCCATGCCGTTCGCCAGCGAGGTCGTCCACGTTCGCTGGTCGGGCGAAGGGGTCTGGATTCCGCTGGGGGATCGGGATTTCGGCGTGGGCTACGAGAACCATACGAGCTTTCCGGCGCCGGGACAGATGCTGCTCTATCCGGGAGGCATCAGCGAGACCGAGATCCTGCTCGCCTATGGCGGTGTACATTTCGCCTCCAAAATGGGGCAACTCGCGGGCAACCATTTCCTGACGCTGACCGCGGGCCTCGAGAATTTGCGGCCGTTGGGTGAGATGACACTCTGGAAGGGCGCGCAGCCGATCAGCTTCGCCTACGCGTAGGCGCGCTTCTCGAGCCATCTCCCCGCCCGAATGGGGCCGAAAGGAGGTCAGGTGCCGGTCTCGTCCCCGGTTTTCCCGTCCTGCCGGTCAAGGTTCGTCTCGTCGTGTGCGCGGCCGCCGGCTGAAGGGTTCTCGACGAGATCGGGGCGGTTGGTCGTCCCACGTTGGCGTTCACCAACGTGATCTTTGCGGTGCGCGATGCGAGGTCGGGCGTGAACCGCCATCGTCGATGAGATCGCGCTCGCTCGATGCCGTCGTCCCAGCGGGAACGAGCCGCTGGAGTCCGATCTGCCGCACGAGCGACGGCGGGATGCCGACGCGAACGTGCCAACTCTGCCGAGTTTTGATCAGAATGCGGGCCTCGAACATTTCCTCGGGCGCCTCAGCGTGTACCACAGCGTTACACGGCTCGGGTTTGTGCCAGAGGAAAAATCCTGCAGAATCAAAACTTTAAGAAGAGTGGTAGCCCCGACGGGATTCGAACCCGCGACCTCCGGCTTGAAAGGCCGGCGTC
>JBMCMJ010000002.1:0-33116 GCA_048615135.1 Pseudomonadota bacterium | reverse complement strand
TGACCTATACCCGCACGTTGGAGGATGCCGTCGAGCGCGCCCATGCGGCCAGCCCGGGCCGAACGGCACGCTGACCGCTCGCTCGCGTCCGCAAGCCGATGCCCGCTGCAGCGCACGACAGGCCCCTTGCACACGTCCGACCGGACGCTACGTTGAAGTTGTCTCAACGGGGTGCCTTTCGAGGCTGAGATTCGCAACCGCGGGAACCCGTCGAACCTGAACCGGATCATGCCGGCGGAGGGATTGGGATGGGTTGGCCCCGCGCCACGATCTCCGTCTCCCGCCGCACGGGAGGCGACGTGAGCGAGAAGCCGCACCACCACGCACCGTTCTGGGTCGACGCCGCCGGCCGCTGCCTCGAGGACGTGCGCCGCGCGCGACCGCAGGTGCACGTGCTGACGAGCCCGGTCGCTCAGGTCTACACCGCCAACCTGCTGCTCGCCGCCGGCGCCGAACCCAGCCTGTCGCAGGCCCCCGGCGAGATCGAGGCGTTCGCCGAGCGGACCCACGGCTTGGTGGTCAATCTCGGCATGCTCGATGCCGCCCGCCGTGAGGCCGCCGGCCGGGCGCTGCCCATCCTCCGGCGCCGCGGTGTGCCCTGGGTCCTGGACCCGGTGAAGGTGGAACGTTCGGCGGAGCGCCTCGCCTATGCGCGCCAACTGCTCGCCGAGGGTCCGCGGGTGGTTCGCGGCAATGCAGCCGAGATGCCCGTGCTCGGCGACGACCTGCACGCCGAAATCGTCCACGCGACGACCGGCGAGCGCGACCGCATCGTGCACGGCAAGCGCTGGGTCGAGATCCTGAACGGCGATCCGCTGATGACCCGCGTCACCGCCACGGGCTGTGCCGCAACGACGCTGATCGCGGCCTTTCTCGCCGTGGAGGCGGACGCGTTCGTCGCCACCGGTGCGGCCCTGCTCGCCATCGCCGTCGCGGGCGAACTCGCGGCGGCCGAAGCGATGGGCCCCGGCAGCTTCCAGCCGGCCTTCCTGGATGCACTCCACCGTCTCGACCGCGACGCCCTCCACGCCAGGGTCCGCATCGCATGACCCCGATCGATCTGCGCCTCTACGCCGTCGCCGACACCGGCCAACTGGACGACGGGCGGATTGCCGACGCCGTCGCCGCCGCCATCCGTGGTGGAGCGACGGCCATCCAGTTGCGCGACAAGCGGGACGATACCCGCGCCCGCATCGCCACCGCCAAGGCGCTGCGCGCTGTTGTCGAGGCTCCTGTCCGACTGATCGTCAACGACCGGGTGGACGTGGCGCTCGCCTCGGGTGCCGACGGCGTGCATCTCGGCCGGAGCGACATGACGCCCGAGGACGCCCGGGCGATCCTCGGACCCGAGGCGATCGTCGGCATCACCATTCACCACGCCCACGAGGCGGACGCCACCGCCCGCGTCGACTATGCGGGGCTCGGCCCGGCCTACGCCACGAGCAGCAAGGATCCGGGCGATCCGCCACTCGGACCCTTGGGTCTCGCCCGGCTCGTCGAGGCCGTGCACGCGCGGCTCGGCCCGCTTCCACTATGCGCGATCGCCGGCATCGACCGCGAGCGGGTGCCGGCGGTGATCGGCGCCGGCGTCCAGGGCGTGGCCGTGATCGGTGCGGTGTTCCGCCAGCCCGACATCGAAGCCGCCGCGCGGGAGCTGCGGGCGGCAGTCGACCTCGCCCTCGAACGGAGAGACGGCGCATGAGCAAAACCCCGATCGCGCTGACCATCGCCGGCTCGGATTCGGGCGGCGGGGCCGGCATCCAGGCCGACCTCAAGACCTTCTCCGCCCTCGCTACCTATGGCTGCTCGGTGATCACGGCGCTGACGGCGCAGAACACCAAGGGCGTGTTCGGCATCTGCGGCATCGATCCGGACTTCGTCACGGCGCAGATCGATGCCGTGTTCGACGACATCGCCGTGGACGCCGTGAAAATCGGCATGCTCGGCACGGCGCCCATCATCGAGGCGGTGGCCCGAGGTCTCGAGCGATGGAAACCGCGCTGGGTGGTCGTCGACCCCGTCATGGTGGCGAAGGGCGGCGACCGGCTGCTCGCGGAGGACGCGGTGGCGGCACTGCGGGACCGCCTCCTGCCGCTCGCCTCGATCATCACCCCCAACCTGCCGGAAGCCGCCGACCTGCTGGGCATCGAGACGCCAACCGAGCGCTCCCGGATGGCGAACGTGGCGGCCCGCCTGCAGAGCCTCGGCCCCGCCAACGTGCTCTTGAAGGGCGGCCACCTCGCAGGCGGCGAGAGCCCGGACCTGTTGCTCGACGGCAGCGAGCACCACTGGCTGGACGCACCACGGATCACCACCAAGAACACCCACGGGACCGGCTGCACCCTCTCCGCCGCGATCGCCGCCCGGCTTGCCCACCGCGTGCCGCTGTCGCAGGCCGTGTTCGAGGCCAAACGCTACATCGCCGGCGCGATTGCCGCCGCCGACGAGCTGCACGTCGGCCACGGCCATGGTCCGGTGCACCACTTCCATGCACTCTGGAGGGCCGAATGACCAAATTCGCCCGCCGCACAGCTCTCACGGGCGCCCTGACCGGCGCCGTCGCCGCCCCGTTCGTTGCCCGCGCTCAGACACCCGTTCGCTGGCGGATGGTGACCTCCTGGCCGGAGAACCTGCCCGGCCCCGGTGTCAGCGCGCGGCGTCTCGCCGAGCGGATCGAGGCGTTGACGGGCGGACGGCTCCGGGTCCAGGTGTTCCCCGCCGGTTCGCTCGTGCCGGCCTTCGAAGTGATGGACGCGGTCGGTGCCGGCACCGCCGAGATGGGCCACACCGCCGCTGTCTTCTGGGCCGGCAAGCTGCCGGCAGCACCCTTCTTCCTCGCGGTGCCCTTCGGGCTCGTCCCCCACGAGCACGACACCTGGATCGAGCAGGGCGGCGGCCAGGAGCTGTGGGACGCCTATTACGCCGATCTGGGCGTCAAGCCGCTACTTGCCGGCAACACCGGCATGTCGATGGGCGGCTGGTTCCGCGAACCGCTGGAGCGGCCGGAGGATCTGCGCGGGCTGCGCTTCCGCATGCCCGGCTTCGGCGGCGAGATGTACGCGCCGTTCGGCATCGTCCAGGTCTCGCTGCCGCCGGGCGAGACCCTGGCGGCCCTCCAGTCGGGGGCGATCGACGCCGCCGAGTTCGCCGGCCCCGCCAGCGACCTGCCGCTCGGCTTCCATCAGGCGGCCCGCTACTACTATTGGCCCGGTCTGCACGAGCCCAACGGCACGGGCGAAGCGCTGGTCAACCGGAGCGCCTTCGAGGCCTTGCCGGCCGACCTCCGCGCCGCGGTCACCCATGCCTGCGCTGCCGAGAACGCCCATGCCCAGGGCGAGGCCGAGCGGATGAACACCGCCGCCCTCGCCAAACTCACGGGCGACCTCGGCGTCGAACTCCGCCGCTTTCCCCGCAGCATCGTCGACCGCGCGCGGACCGCCGCCCGCGATCTGGTCGACGACTTCGCCGGGCGCGACGGGCCGGAAGGGCGGATCGCGCGGAGCTATCGGAGCTTCCTCGACCAGCAGGAACATTGGTCGCAGATCTCGCTCCAGGCCTTTCTGGCCGATCGCGGAGGTGTTGCATGACCGAACTCTTCACCGTGCCGACCGAGACCGCGCTGGCCCGCCTGATCCGGGCGAACGGCGCCGACTGGGAGGCCTTCACCCGGCACCGTTTCGTCGAAGGCCTCGGCGACGGCTCGCTGCCGGAGGAGGCCTTTCGCTTCTACCTCGTCCAGGACTACCGCTTCCTGATCCACTTCGCCCGCGCCTGGGCGCTTGCCGCTTTCAAGAGCGACGACCTCGACGACATCAAATCCGCCGCGGCCGTGGTCCACACCCTGGTCGACGAGGAAATGCAACTGCACGTCGAGACCTGCGCCGGCTGGGGCCTCGACGAGGCGACGCTCCGGACCACCCCCGAACACCCCGCCAATGCCGCGTACACCCGCTACGTCCTCGAGCGCGGCCTCGCAGGCGACCTCGCCGACCTGCTCGCGGCTCTGGCCCCCTGCGTGATCGGCTACGCCGAGATCGGCGCCCGGCTCGCTAGCACCCCCGAGGCCACCGCCGACACCAACCCCTATGCGGGCTGGGTCCGCACCTATGCCGGCGACGCCTACCAGTCGGGTGCCGCCACCGCGGCCGCCCAACTGGAGCGCGTCCTGCAGCGCCGCCTCGGCCCCGAGCCCTGGACCAGCCCCCGCTGGCCGGACCTCGTTGCCACCTTCGGTCAGGCAACCCGGCTGGAAATCGGCTTTTGGGAGATGGGGCCAGCGCGATGAAGGCGGGGAAGGAAGCAGGGGGCTTTTGGCCCCCTGCACCCCCGACCGACGGCCATGCCGTCGGACGTTTCGGGGGGGCGCGGGGGGCAAAAAGCCCCCCGATCCTTGCCTTTCTGCTTGCCCGCGGCTGGCACCGGCCGCCCCTCACCCTGGCGGGGCTTCTGCTGGCCTGGGAGGCGCTGGTGCGGCTGACCGGCGTGCCGCCCTTCATTTTGCCGGGGCCGGCGGCGGTCGGCAGCGTGCTGCTGGAGCGCTGGCCGTTGTTGCTGGACCATGCGCTGATCACGACGGCCGAGATCCTGCTGGGCCTCGCGATCGCCACCCTCTTGGGCCTCGCGACCGGGATCGCGCTCGCGGCCTTCGCGCCGGCGCGCCGGTGGTTGTTGCCGGTACTGGTGGTGAGCCAAGCGCTGCCGGTGTTCGCGCTGGCGCCGGTCCTCGTTCTCTGGCTCGGCTACGGCATGGCGTCGAAGGTCGCGATGGCGGTGCTGATCATCTACTTCCCGCTCACCGCCGCCCTCTACGACGGCCTCAAGCGCGCCGATCCGAGCCTGTTGGACCTCGCCACGCTGCAGGGCGCGACGGGGTGGCAGCGTCTTGCGCTGATCCGCCTCCCCGCAGCACTGCCGGCCTTCGCCTCGGGGCTGCGGGTGGCGGCCGCCGTGGCCCCGATCGGTGCGGTGGTCGGCGAGTGGGTCGGGGCGTCGGCCGGGCTCGGCTACCTGATGCTCCATGCCAACGCGCGCATGCAGGTGGACCTGATGTTCGCCGCCCTCGTCGTCCTCTGCGCCATCGCCCTCGCCCTCTACACGACCATCGACCATTTCGCCCGCCGCCTGACCCCCTGGCAGGCGGAGACCACCGACCTCGACCCGAAAGCCCCGAACCCATGATCCGTCTCGTCCTTGCGCTTTTGCTCCTCGCCACCCCGGCGCACGCCCAGGACCGCCTGACCGTGCTGCTCGACTGGTTCGTCAATCCGGACCACGGCCCCCTGATCGTCGCCCGCGACCGTGGCTTGTTCGCCGAGCAGGGCCTGGAGGTGGAGCTGATCGCCCCGGCCGATCCGAACGATCCGCCGAAGCTGGTGGCGGCCGGACGGGCCGACCTCGCCGTTTCCTACCAGCCGCAATTGCACCTGCAGGTCCACGAGGGCCTGCCGCTGGTGCGCATCGGCACGCTGGTGGCAACGCCGCTCAACACGCTGGTCGTGCTGGCCGACGGGCCGATCGAAAGCGTCGCCGATCTCGAAGGCCGCAAGGTCGGCTTTTCCGTCGGCGGCTTCGAGGATGCGCTGTTGGGCGCCATGCTCGCCCCGCACGGGCTCGGGCTCGACGACATCGAACTCGTCAACGTCAACTGGTCGCTCTCGCCGTCGCTGATCTCGGGGCAGGTCGATGCGGTCATCGGCGCCTTCCGCAATTTCGAGCTGAACCAGATGGACATCGTCGGCCGTCCGGGTCGCGCCTTCTACCCCGAGGAAGAGGGCGTCCCTGCCTATGACGAGCTGATCTACGTGGTCCACCAGGACAGGCTCGACGACGACCGCTTTCCCCGCTTCCTGGCGGCGGTGGAGGCGGCGACGCACTGGATCGTCAACCACCCGGAGGAAGCCTGGGAGCTGTTCCGCGCCTCGGGCGACGACCTCGACGACGAACTGAACCGGCGTGCCTGGATCGACACCTGGCCGCGCTTCGCGCTCTCGCCCGCGGCGCTCGACCACGGCCGCTACACCCGCTTCGCGCGCTTTCTCGAAGACCAGGGCCTGATCGGCGAGCCGCCAGCACTCGCCACCTACGCCGTCGACCTCGCCGCCACCCGCTGAAACCGAGCGACCGGATCTGCCCGCGTGACGGGTCGATCCGGCGCATCGCATGACGGATCGGCTTCGGGTACCGAAAAGGCATGCGGCCGCGTTTCTACCCTGCACTGGTCAACGACCGCTTCGGTGATCCCGTCGTCTATGTCGACTTGCTCACCGAGCGCCGAGCCATGCTGTTCGATCTCGGCGACATCGGGGGCCTGACCGCGCGTCAGCTGCTGCGGGTCAGCGATGTCTTCGTCTCCCACACCCACATCGACCACTTCATCGGCTTCGATCGGTTGCTCAGGGTGCTGGTGGGTCGCGCCAAGCACCTCCGCCTGTACGGCCCGCGCGCGTTCATCGACCATGTCGAGGCGAAGCTCGCTGCCTACACTTGGAACCTCACCGACCGCTTCCCCGACGATCTGATCTTCTCGGTTTTGGAACTGCACGGAGACGGCGGCGGCAGGCGCGCAGGATTTCGCCTGAAGAACGGCTTCGCGCGGGAGGACGAGGCGACCGTGCGGATCGACGGCGGCATCATCCTGGACGAACCGTCGCTCGCCGTCCGGGCGGTCGAACTGGCGCATCGCACGCCCTGCCTCGCCTTCGCCCTCGCGGAGAGCGAACACGTCAACGTCTGGAAGAACCGCCTCGCGGAACTCGGCCTGGAGGTCGGCCCCTGGCTCGGTGCGCTCAAGCGCGCCGTCTTCGCCAAGCGGCCCGACGATACGCCGATCACGGTGCAGCGCCGCGGCGGGGCAACCGACACGATGCGGCTCGGCTTCCTCCGCACGGCGGTGCTCTCCATCACCCCCGGCCAGAAGGTGGCCTACGTGACCGACGCCGCCTGCACGCCCGACAATGCGGAAGCCATCGTCGACCTCGCGCGCGGCGCCGACATCCTGTTCATCGAGAGCATGTTCGCGGCGGCCGACGCGGCGATCGCCGCCGATCGGGCGCACCTGACGACGGCCGAGGCCGGTGCGCTCGCGCGACGAGCCGGTGTGGCGCGCCTCGAGCCGTTCCACTTTTCCCCGCGCTATGCCGCGGAGCCCGACCGTCTACTGCGCGAAGCGGAGGCGGCATTCCGCGCGCCGACTGCGGGGCCAAACATGACGGTTGCTCCGCCCTGAAGCCTTGGCCCCCAATCCCCGTGATCAGGCGGTGGCGGCGGGGATGAGCGTCTCGCCGAGCAGGCGGTGGAGGTCACCGACATAGCCCGCGGAGTGGGCCGGGCGGGTCGGATCCGAGATCACGACCGCCGTGAGCCGGACCGAGGGGACCACGTAGAGCATCTGTCCGCCGTAGCCGCGACCGTAGAAGGTGCGGTGGCCCGCGATCTCGCGCACGAACCAGCCATAGCCATAGGCGTCGCCGGACCAGGGGGAGACGGTGCGGGCCGTCCAGGCGGCCTCGATCCAGGCCGCGGAGAGCACCCGCCGACCGTCGAGCACGCCGCCCCGGCGGTGCATCTCGCCGAACCGGACCAACGCCTCGGGTGCGAGGGCCATATCGTTGCCGCCGAGGTAGATGCCCTGGGGATCCCGGGTCCAGGCGGGAATGTCGATGCCGAGCGGCTCGCCCAGAAGGTCGCGCGCCAGCGCCAAGGTCGAGCGGCCGGCAGCGCGGGTGAGCACCGCCGAAAGCAGGTGATAGCTGCCGGTCGAATAGAGCATCCGCCCGCCGGGCTCGGCGACGAACGGGCGGGCGAGCGCGTCCGCCACCCAATCGCGGCTCATGACCCACGCGCCGTAATTGGCGCCCGAGGTGCGCTCGAGGCCGGCACGCATGGTGAGCAGATGGTCGACCGTGAGGCGCTCGAGGCGCGGGTCGGGGTCGGGCGGAAAGGCGTGCCGCAGCAGCGGCGCAACCGATTGGTCGACGTCGGCGAGGAGACCCTGGTCGATCGCCGCCCCGGTGAGCGCGGCGAGTACCGTCTTCGAAATCGACTTGATGTTCACCGGCTGATCGAGCGGTGCGCCGACGAAACGCTCGCGCACGACCGCAGCGCCGTCGATGTTCACCAGCAGCGCGTGCATGCGGTCGAAGGCGCGCGCTCTGGTGACGGCCTCCTCCAACAGCGCAACACCATGGACGGGCCCGCTGGACGCTGCAGCCGCGAGCAGCCCGAGGGCCGCGCGGCGGGTGAGACGATCGGTCATGCCCGCTAGGTGGCACGGCCGCGGCGGCGATCAAGGCGCGGGCGCAGGCCAGATCGTGTCGGTCCGGCCGAGCAGTCGATAGGCGACAAGACCGAGAAACTCCTTGGAAGCCGTGCGGAACAGGTCGAACCGGCCGGCGGGGCTGATCTCCAGCCATGTGGCAGCAGGCAGCCGAGCACGAAAGTCCACCGGATGGGGGACGACGTCGAAGCCGGCCTTGCGGAACGCCGCAACGCTACGCGGCATATGGAAGGCGGACGTGACCAGCAGCCAGGGCCGCTGGTCGTCGCCGCCGACCAGCGCATGGCTTAAGACCGCGTTCTCGAAGGTGTTGCGCGAGCGCTCCTCGAACAGGAACCGCTCGGGCTCGAAGCCGAGGTCGCGCAACACCCGGCGGATCATCTCGCCCTCCGAAAAGCCCTCGGCCCGGAGCGTGCCGTGATAGCCCGAGAAGAGCACCGGCAGCGACGGCCGGGCGACGGCGAGCCCCAGTCCGGCTGTCAACCGCTCCGCCGCTTCGCCGAGGAGGTACGTGTCGCGCTCCTCGGCAAGCACGCCGCTACCCGTCGACCCGCCAAGCACGATCACGCCCGCGATCTCGTCGAGATCGACGGCAGCACGCGGGAAGCGGTCCTCCAACGTTCGCACCATCAGCTCCGGCAGCGGGGTGAAGCCGATCACGAGGTAAACGCCCAAGGCGGTCAGGGCGAAGGCACGCGCCGCTAAGCGCCAACCAAGCCGGGCCGCGAGGAAGGCCAGAGCGGCGAGTAGGCCGAGCAGCACCAGCGGTTCGGCGAGCATGGCCAGGAGTTTGGCGAGCAGGTGCATGGCAGTCGCTAGCGATGATCCATCTCGGCGGATGCTTCCAGCATGGCCGCCGCAAGAGCGGCGTAGGCCTTGGTCCAGACCACCCGGACCTCGGGCGTGCAGCGGGGACCGAGCGACCTGGCGACCGTCCAGAGGAGGGCTTCGCCGAGCTTCTCGTAGTGGGCGGGAACGACGCCGTAGGCGACATGGCGGCGTGCTAGGTCGGCGACGATCGGTGCGAGGGCCACTTGGTCGTGTAGCTGCGCGACGATCGCGCCGAGCGTGCTCATCATCTTCACACCTTGTTGCTCCATGTCGCTGGTGAACAGCGGGCGTGTTTCCGGGGCGATCTCGAACAGCCGGTCGTAGAAGATCGACGCACTGGCGGGTGCCGCGCGGGCCATGTCGCGCAGGGTGGCGCGCAGCAGGTCCAACTCGCGGTCGTCCAGGCTCACGAATCGAGCTCCGGGACGCCGAACGTGTCGGCGAAGGCCTCGCGCAGACACTGGATCGTCACCTGCACGCGGGCGGTCTGCACGGTGTCCGGGTGAGCGTGGAGATGCAGGGCGCGGACCAGTTCGGGGGGACCCTCGGTGAGCCGGACGACCGCCGGATCGCCCGTGGCGAGGCACATCGGCAACAGGCTCTTGCCGACGCCCGCGCGCACGCCCGCGAGCAGCACCGAGCTGTCGGTGGCGGTGAGGCGCAGGGTCTCGCCCGGGCGCATGTGCTGGTTCATCCAGCGCGACGGCGCGCGGCGCGGCGCCTCGTCGTCCCAGAAGGCGAGCCAGCCCAGACTGTCGGGATCGACGCCCGCCGGGGCGTAGATCGCGTAGGGCACGTCGCCCAACTTGAAGGCGAATTCGACCTCGCGCGGGGGGATCTCGAACCAGAGGGCGACGGCCGCCTCCGAGCGGGCGAGGCTGCGCGATTGCGAGCCCCCGATAGTACGGACCTGCAGCGCCGGGTGGCGGGCGAGGAGCGGCGGCAAGGCGATGGCGGCGAGCCGCGCCATGGTCCACGGATTGCCGATGATCCGGACCAAGCCGGCCGGGCCCTGATCGGCGACGCTCAGATCGTCGAGCAGTTGCTCGGCGCGGTGCTCGATCTCCAGCGCCCGGGCGACGACGCGCTCGCCCACCTCGGTGGGGGTGAAGCCGGTCTTGGAACGAACGAACAGAACGGCGCCGAGGTCGGTCTCCAGCGCGGACAGCCGGCGGCCGGCGGTCGACTGGTCGATACCGAGCAACTGGGCGGCGCCCGTGAGGGAGCCCGCCCGTGACAGCGCGAGCACGACCTTCAGATCCTCCCAGTTGAGGGACATCGGCACCCGCCTTGCCTGCATCGGTGCACGAGGCTTGTGCGCAGATACCCGTTCCTGTCCAGCCCCTTCGACCAAAACCAGGAAATCCGCCGCACCCGTGGCCGGCATCCGCCTGTCGTTCCCCTGTCCTGCAAAACCGCAGGAGGCTCGTGGCGGCGTTCGGGTTCCTGGGCTCCGGGCGCGGGCGTAGGCCGCTCGCACACCGCGTTCGGTGCACCAACCCGGCACCCGTCGAGGGTTCCGCCGGAGAGAAGGGACAACGACCATGCCCATCAAGTACGGCAACGGGTTCGCCAACGTGCTCCACGACGAGTTGGACTGGACCTGGATCTTCGGCTACGGCGGCAACGACCGCTTCGTCGCCAGCACCGCCGATCTCGTCCTCGTGCCGAGCCAGGGCGGCCCGCTGATCGCCACCTATCCCGAGGACCGCTTCTACGGCGGCTCCGGCTACGACACGGTCGATTACGGCAACGCCTTCACCGGCATCCGCGCCGATCTCGCCGCCGGTGCGGCATGGCGCAAAGGCGCCGGCTCGGACCTCTATGCCCCCGATCTGCTGTTCGACATCGAAGCGCTGATCGGCTCCGACCACGAAGACACCTTCTACGGCGACGCCGGCGCGAACGATCTCGACGGCGGCGCGGGCGACGACACGATCTTCGGCCGTGGCGGCAACGACCGCATCCGGGGCCGCAACGGCAACGACAAGCTCTATGGCGGGACCGGCGACGACCAGATATGGGGCGGCAACGGCCACGATCAGATGTGGGGCGGCGACGGCAACGATGTGCTGCGTGGCGGCTTCGGCAACGACCAGATCCTCGGCGGTGCGGGCAACGACCTGATCTACGGCGAGGCCGGCAACGACATCCTGGCGGGAGGCGGCGGCAACGACACGCTCCACGGCGGCAGCGGCAACGACGAGATGATGGGCGAAGCCGGCGACGACGAACTCTACGGCGGCAGTGGCAGCGACGTGCTCGACGGCGGGCATGGCGACGACGTGCTGGACGGCGGGTTCGGGAGCGACACCGCCCGCTATCAGACCAACGCCAACGTCGAGGTGAACCTCTGGTACGGCTTTGCCTCGGGCGCGCTCGGCAACGACACGCTGATCAGCATCGAGAACGTGTTGACCATGGGCGGCAACGACGTCGTCTTCGGTACGGACGGCGCCAACGTGATCGACACCGGCGGCGGCAACGACGTCATCTACGCCTTCGGCAGCAACGACACCGTGCGCGCCGGCAGCGGCGACGATACGGTGCATGGCTATGGTGGCGACGACTGGATCGACGCTGGTATCGGCAACGACGAAGTGCACGGCGACGACGGCAACGACACCATCTTCGGCAACAATGGCGACGATTGGACTCACGGCGGCCACGGCGACGACTGGCTGTCGGGTGGCGCCGGCAACGACACGGTGATCGGCGGGGTCGGCAACGACGACATGCGCGGCGGCGGCGGCAACGATCTCCTGCTGGGCGGTGCCGGAGACGATCAACTGCGCGGCGGCACGGGCGAGGACATCCTCGTCGGCGGTGCCGGTGTCGACAATGTCCGGACCGGCCTCGGTGCGGATATCGTCCGCTGGGAGGCGGGGCATTACGGCCTCGACGTGATCGCCGACTTCGACCTTGCGGAGGACCGGCTGTCGTTCGGCTCGGGGCTATTCGTCCAGGAGCCGGTCGGCAACGACTACACGGGCCTCCTGTTCGCATTTCCCACCGGTGGTGGCAGCGACGCGCTGCTGATGGCCAACACCGTCGGCGGCTGGGAAGCCATCGGCCGCTTCACCGATGTCGCGGTCGAAGATCTCTGGGACGGGATCGAGGACGGCAGCCTGATCGCGATCGACCTCAACCCCGATCTCGGCGGCGGTCCGGGCGGCTTCTCCGGGTGAACGAACGGGCCGGCGGACGCCCGCCGGCCCCGACCGAAGATCGGCTTGACCCGGAAGAGGCAGAGCGCGGACCATTCCACAGCCAGAACGCAGGCCGCGCCGCGGGGACACCGAGCATGGCGGACGAGGGTAAGGGCCTTGCAGCGGAAGAGGCCGCAGCGCAGTGGCCGATGGCCGACTACCGGCGCTTCGTCCAGGCGCAGATCGCCGATCGGCTGTTCCTGCGGCTGACGGCGACCTTCGCGGTGCTCGGGATCGGCGGGCTGTTCGCGATCATGGCCGGCCTGCAATGGCTGCAGGTGCAACTCCTGCAGGTTCCGCAGCAGGAACTGCAGGCCCGGCTCGAAGCCGAACTCAGCGAGCGCATCCCGCGTGAGGTCACCCTCGCGACGGTGCAGGCGACGCAGATCTTCGAGATCCTCGAAAGCCAGGCGAAGGACCGGATCGAGGTCTGGCTGCAGGGCCAGTTCGAGGACGAGGCGTTCGTGCAGGAACTGACCCGCAACGTCACCCGCGCGATCAACGAGCAGGGTGGGCTGCAGATCGCCTTGAGCCAACAGGCGCTGGAGCGCGCCCGGGAACCGCAGACGCCGGCGGCGATCCGGGCCCTCGGTCTGCAGCTCTTCGCCATGCTCCACGGTGGGGAACTGCGCTCGGACGTGCAACTGCGCGCGACGTTCGTGGACCTCGTGCGGGCGGAGGCGGCCCGCCTCGAAGGCGACCAGGGTCCGGCGTCGAACGATCCGACCGCGTGGATCTTTCTCGACGACATTTTTCGCTACTATCCGATGGGACAACGCGGCGACAGCGAGTGCGCCGGTGCACCGGGCGACTGCGACGCCTGGGACGCGGCATTCCTGGAGGCCGCACTGCACGTCCTCCGCGGCATGGACGATGCCGCCCTGACGGAGCGGGGCACTCCGTACCGCGCCATGCTCGACCGGGTGCTGAACCCGGCGTTGATCGACCGGGCGCTGAACTGGACGCTCGACCATCCGGCGACCCCGGCGGCCCGCCAGATCCTGCTGTTGTGGAGCGAGAACGTGCAGCCGGGCGCGGGTCCGGCGGTCCGGGCACGCCTGTCGAAGACCCTGTTGCGGCTGGCCGATCTGTTGGGGCCGTCGGGCAGCCCGGCTCGGCACTCACTCGCCATCGACGTACTCGCTCGTTTGCACCCGCAGGCGCCGGCGAGCTTCGTCGAGCGGGCCCGGGTGATGGAGGCGCTGTGGCAGACCATCCCGGCGGACGAGCGAAGCCGGCTAGCCGCCGACCTCTCCTGCGTCAGGACGGAGGCACCGCCCACGATGCGCGCCGCGTGCCGTTTGGTGCGCACCGATCGCGCGCACGAGGCGGAGGACTGGGAATACATCGTGCGCGGTCCCCTCACGGGCGGGGCCAACGGCGCATCGGCCGCAGCCTTGCGGCTCTGGGTCGAGCGCCTCCGGCTCGACCATGCTGCCGGCCTCGCGGTCGACGCGGCGGCGGATCGGGTGCTGCGTGAGGTGGCCGTGCGCCCCGGCCGGGACGAGCCGGTCTGGGAGGCGGCCGCCATCGCGGTTGCCCATGCGAGCGAAACCGCACTCGATGCCTTTGCTGCCGGCCTGCCCGGCTACTGGACGGCGACGCCCGCTGCGCGGCGCACCCTGGCTGCCGTGACCGACCGCGACGCGGCACGGGTTGAGCCCTACGCACTCGCGCGGGGCTGGCTGCAAGCGACCAGCCGCGAGGCGGGCCGCGAGCAACGGGTGACGCCGGGTTTTCGCAACGAATTGCTCGCCGCCTTGATCGGCGTGCCCGCCGGGACGGATGATCTGTTTCGACCGATGGCGGCGGCGGTGCGCGACGCGGTGGAGGCCAACCGGCCCGAGAGCGACGAACTCGCCGTCCTGCTGCTCGACGAGATGCAGCGGAGCCTCGAGCGGCAAACGCCGGGCAGCGAGAGCTACTGGACGCTCGTTGGCGCGTTGGAGGACAGCGGCGCGTTGGCAGCCGGGCGGCTGCCGCCAACGGGAGAACTCGGCAAGCAACTGCTGGCGGTGAAGGGCTTCACCCCCTGGATCGGCACGCCGGTCGGCGACGATCGACCGCTCACGGCCGACGGTGACGCCCACGAACTGGCCCCGGTCAGCGCCGCGACTGCGAACGCGTGGCACGTCTTGGACCTGGAGCAGGGTAGCGTCGTGGCGCTCGAGCTTGCCGAGCAGGCGGCGGATACTCCAGAGGCCAAGCCCGAGGAAGAGGGCGATAGCGTTCAGTTGGTGATCGCCGACGTCGAGCGGCGTGCCTTCTCGACACGGGTTACCGCCAAGGCCGGTGGAGTGCCGGCGGCCGCGTGGCTGGAGCCCGGCCGTTACGCGCTCCAGGTGCGCGCGTTCGGCGCGGCGCCGAGCGTGTCCGTCAGCTATCGCGTGCGGACGGGCTTCCCGCCCAGCACCGAACGGACGGCCCACGCCCTTCCGGCCACACCGGAGGGTCCCAACGATCTGCTGCTCCTCGCAGGGCCCGAGGGGGGAGCCTTCTGGTTCGAGGTGGAGTTGTCCGCGGGCGAGCGATTGATCGCGACGACCCGCCAGGGCGCGGCGCCCGAGGCGGTCGACACGGTGCTCCGGCTGTTCGATGCGGACCATGGCGTGCTGCTGGCCGAAGACGACGATGGCGGCGGCGACCTCTATTCGAGGCTGGAGTACCACGGCGGGATGGCGGAACGGCTGCTGCTCGCGGCGGTCCCGTTCGGCGAGGAGATGTTCCCGGCCGATGCGCAACTCCAGCTGCGAATCGATATCGATCGCTACGAGGCCCTCCCGGCGGCGACCACGCAGGCGAACCCGGCATGGCTGGCGGTCGGTACCGAGGGCTGGTTCGAGGACGCGGAGGCCACGCATTGGGTGCGCTTCGGGACGGAGGACGACGAGGTTCTGGTCGTCCGAAGCAACATGGCGGTGCGTCTATGGCAGGCCGACGGGAGTCCGGCTGCGGCGTTCAGCGCCTTCGTCGGCGAGACCACGAGCGAAGAAACGATCCTGGTCGTCGCCGAGCGCGGGCGGAACTACATGGCGGAACTGCGGCCCGGTTTCGGGCCCGCCGGCGGCATGGCCGGCAGTTGGCTGCGGCTGGAATACGCGGCGATACCGCTGGAGCGGACGAGGAGCGGCAGTACGGCGAGCCTCGACGGTCCCGCGGTGCTGCTGGTGCCGGCAACCGGCAGCCGGGCGCGGATCGCCAGCCATGACGCGGACGCCGTCGAAATCCTGTTCGACGCGAAGGGTGCCGCGGGGCTCCCCGTCCTCGATGCCGTCGATGTCGCGACATCGCGGGAGGTCCCGCTGGAGGTGGAGAGCCGCGGCGATGGCTGGCACGTCGCCCGATGGCCGGTCGATCCGGACGGCACCTACGATCTGCGGCTGTCGCCGCCGGGTGGCGTGGCGCAACCGATGATGCTGGGCTTCGGGTTCACCGGGCTTGCCCCGCATCACGGCATCGCGGTCGGCGACCGGGTGATCCTCGGCCGCCATCAGTGGATCCGGGACTGGACCTACTGGAACGACGAGATGGAACCGTTCGTCGGCTGTCTCGCGACCGTCGAGGAGTTGTCCGGCCGCGATCCGATCGGCGCGCAGCTCGCCCACGTCGATCTCGACCAGTGGGCGTGGCGGTGGCGTCTGCGCGACATGGAGCCGGCGCCGCCGGGCGCGGTGCAGCCTGCCCGATGCCTCGAACTGGGGCCCTGATCGGCGGCCTCAGGCCACCAGGGTCGGCCGCAGTGCCGTGATCGCTCGTGCGTAGTCCCTACTCTTGAACACCGAGGAGCCGGCGACGAGCACATCGGCGCCCGCTTCCACGCACAGCTTGGCGGTCTCGGGGTTGATGCCGCCGTCGACCTGGAGGCGGATCGGCCGGCCGCCGATCATGGCACGCAACCGGCGGATTTTCTCCAATTGGGACGGCAGGAACGACTGGCCGCCGAAGCCCGGATTGACCGTCATGACCAGGATCAGGTCGATCTTGTCGAGCACGTAGCGGACCTGGTCCTCGGGCGTGGAGGGGGTGAGCGAGACGCCCGCCTGCTTGCCGAGGTCCTTGATGACCTGCAGCGAGCGGTCGAGATGCGGGCTCGCCTCGGCGTGCACGGTGACGAGGTCCGCCCCGGCCTCGGCGAAGGCCCGCAGATAGGGGTCGGCCGGCCGGATCATCAGGTGACAGTCGAAGAGCTTGCTGGAGAACGGCCGGACCGCGCGGACGATGTCGGGCCCGAAGCTGATGTTCGGGACGAAGTGCCCGTCCATCACATCCAGGTGGATCCAGTCGGCGCCGGCCTCGTCGATCGCCTCGACCTCGGCGCCGAGCCGGGCGAAGTCGGCGGCCAGGATCGAGGGGGCGATCAGAACGTCGCGGGTCATGGCACCTAGCCCCGCAGCCGGGCGCGCACCCGCTCGGCGAGGGCAGCACCCGTGATGCCGAAATGCTCGTAGAGCGCCTTGGCCGGCCCCGAGGCGCCGAAGCCGGTCATGCCGACCATGTCGGCCTCGCGCGCGAGGTAGCGGGTCCAGCCGAACGGGCTTGCCGCCTCGATGGCAAAGCGGGGTGCGGTGCCGAGCACTTCGAGTCGGTACGTCTCGTCCTGTTGGTCGAACAGCTCGAAGCACGGCAGCGAAACGACCGCCGCCTCGATGCCGTCCGCGGCCAGGAGGCGGCGGGCCTCCAGGGCGAGCGTGACCTCGGAACCAGTGGCGAGCAGCGTCGCGTCGCGCGCCGGCCCACCCGCCACGAGATAGCCTCCTTTGGCCGCGAGGTTGTCCTCGGTCGCCTCGGTGCGGAACGGGGCGAGGTTCTGGCGGGAGAGCGCCAGCACGGTCGGCCGGTTCGTCTCGGCCAAGGCGGCCGCCCAGCACTCGGCGGTCTCCATGGCGTCGCCCGGGCGCATGACGAGCAGGTTGGGGATGGCGCGCAGGCTCGCCAGATGCTCGACCGGCTGGTGGGTCGGCCCGTCTTCGCCGAGCCCGATCGAGTCGTGGGTCAGCACGAACACCACCCGTTGCCCCATCAGCGCCGCGAGGCGGATTGCCGGGCGACAATAGTCGGCGAACACGAGAAAGGTACCGCCATAGGGCACGAGGCCCTTGTGCAAGGCGATACCATTCATCGCCGCGACCATCCCGTGCTCGCGGATGCCGTAGTAGACGTAGCGGCCGGCGAAGTCGTCCGCGGTGATCGGCGCCGTCGCCTTGGTCTTGGTGTTGTTGGAGCCGGTCAGGTCGGCCGAGCCGCCGATCAGCTCGGGCATCACCTCGGTCAGCACCTCCAGCACGTCCTGGCTCGCCTTGCGGGTGGCGATTGTCGGCGGGTTGGCGGCGAGCGCCGCCTTGAGCCGCTGCACGGCCGCTTCGAAGCCCTCGGGCAGGGTGCCGGCCTGGGTCCGCGTCCACTCGGCTCGCGTGGCGGCCGGCAAGGTGGCGAGGCGCGTCTCCCAGGCCTCGCGCGCGGCGCGGCCGCGTCGGCCGGCCTCGGTCCAGGCGGCCCGCACGTCGTCCGGCACGACGAAGGGGGCGTGCGGCCAGCCGAGCTTTTCGCGCGCACCTTCGATCTCCTCGGCGCCGAGCGGCGCGCCGTGGGTGGCGGCGGTGCCGGCCTTGGTCGGCGCACCGAAGCCGATCACCGTGCGGCAGGCGATCAGGCTCGGTCGATCGCTCGAACGCGCCGCCGCGATCGCCGCCGCGACCGCCTCCGGATCGTGGCCGTCGACCGTCTGCACGTCCCAGCCCGACGCGCGAAAGCGCTGCGCCTGATCGTCGCTGCAGGAGAGCGCGACCTTGCCGTCGATCGAGATGCCGTTGTCGTCGAACAGGACGATCAGCTTGGCAAGGCGCAGATGGCCGGCGAGCGAGATCGCCTCGTGGCTGATCCCCTCCATCAGGCAGCCGTCGCCCGCGATCACGTAGGTAAAGTGGTCGACCACGTCGTCGCCGTAGCGGGCGTTCAGCAGGCGTTCGGCCAGCGCCATGCCGACCGCATTGGCGAGGCCCTGCCCGAGCGGGCCGGTGGTGGTCTCGATGCCGGCCGCGTGGCCGTATTCGGGATGGCCCGCCGTGCGGCTCCCCAGCTGGCGAAAGCGCTTCAGCTCGTCGAGGGTCATGTCGGCGTAGCCGGTCAGGTGCAACAGACCGTAGAGCAGCATCGAGCCGTGCCCGGCCGACAGGACGAACCGGTCGCGATCGGCCCAGTCGGGGGCCGAAGCGTCGAACTTCAAGAAGCGCGAGAAGAGCACCGTCGCGACGTCGGCCATGCCCATCGGCATCCCCGGGTGGCCCGAATTGGCCGCCTGCACGGCGTCCATCGCCAGGGCACGCAGGGCGTTGGCCATGTCACGGTCGGATGCGGTCGTGGCTGACGAAGACATGCGGCTCTCCGCTCGGATCATCGGGACGCGCCGGGCGCCGGGCGGCGGTCCCTTCGGACGACAAGGGTGGTGGGTGGCATAGAGCGCCCGCGGCCAAAGATCACGACCGAATTGCGCCAGCCTGCCGCTCCACCCTCAAAAGCCGGCGCCGGGCGCCGCCAGGTAGGCCTTCTCGGCCGGCGTGGAGGTGCGGCCGAGGACTCCGTTGCGATGGGGAAAGCGCCCGAAGCGGACCACCACCTCTCGATGCCGGCGGGCGTAGTCGGCATAGACGGGATCACCCAGAGCCTCGATCAGCGCCACCGCCCAGTCCTGGTCGGCCAGCGCCTCGCTGTGCTCGAATGGCAAATACAGAAACAGCCGCTCGTCGGCCGTCCGACCCTGATCGTCGCCCCGGGCGATCGCACGGCGGGCCACCGCGCGCGCCCGTTCGTCGAAGGCGAAGGCCCGCGGCGTCCCCCGGAAGAGATTGCGCGGCAGTTGGTCGAGCACGAGTACGAGGGCGAGCGCGCCATCGGTGGTCGCTTCCCAGCGATCGAGTTCTCCGCGATCCGCGCGGTCAAGGAGGGTACCGAAGCGGTCGGCGAGTTCGCGGTCGACGGCCGGATCCACGGTGAACCATTGCTCGCGGCCGAGGCCGACGAACCAATGGCGGAGCAAGGCTCGCGCTTCCTCGGGAACCGGGAGGTTGGTCATGCCGAAGATCCTCGTACCGGATGGAGCCGCATCACCACGGGCTTCATGGCGAGCGGCAGAAGATAGATCGGAAACTGGGCGATCCCCAGATACACCACCGTCGACGCCGGCGCGTCCGTCGCCATCGCCGCCACGACCACGCCGAAATTGCTGAACGCCGAGAGCAGCCCGACCGTCAGCGCGGTGCCGCGGTCGAGCCAGGCGAACAGGAGCGTGCCGACGATCATGAAGGCGATCGCGAGGCCGAAGGTGGCGACCACGCAGAGCACCACGAAGCCCGGATCGACGATCGCCCTCGGCGTCACCCCGTCCATCACGGCGAGGCCGAAGGCGACCATCGCCACGACTACGAGACCGTCGAACACCGGAGCGCGTTCCTTGACCCACGCCGCTCCCGCACGCCGGCGGATCAGGGTCGCGAGCACGCCCGCGCCGCCGATCAGCAGCAGCAGGCGGAGCCACAGGTCGATCGGCGACAGCGGCAGGTCGATGCCGAGAAGGACTGCGGCGAGCAACGGCAGGGTAAACGGCACGAGGCTCGTCGCGACGACGCACACGGCGAGAGCGAAGGCCGCATCCAGGCCGAGGAGCAGGGCATAGGCGGCGGCACTCGCGATCGGCGCCGAAGCGGCGGTCAGCAGCAGGTGGTCCGCGAAGAATCCGTCGATGCCGGTCGCCTGCCAGACCAGCCAGAGCACGACGGGCATGGCGAGGAGCGTCCATGCGACCGCGACGGCGAGTCGCCAGGGCCGCCGGAAGGCGGCACGGAGCGAGGCCGGCTCGATGCGCAGGAGCGTAACGAGCATGAGGAGGAAGATGGCCGGTGTGAGCAGCGGTCGGGCCATGTCCGCAACCGGCGGGACGATCACGCCGACGAAGATGCCGGCGGCGAGAAACCACGTTGCCCGCCGGCCGAGGCCACCCAGAAGGCGGTGGATCGCGAGCGTGAAGGGGCTCGAGCGTGGGGCTGCGGTCACGCGGTTTTCCGGCATCGGCGGGCGGGGACGGCAGCCGGCCTGCCGCGTGCCCGGACAAGGTGCGGCCAAGGGGCTCCCGGGCACCCTCGGGTTCTGATAGTCGTCGCTCCTAGCCTGGGCGGTCGCCCTCGACAATCCGGAGTTCACCGAACGATGATCCCCCGCTACAGCCGCCCGGCGATGGCCGGCTTGTTCGAGCCCGCGGCCAAGCTCGAAATCTGGCTGGACGTGGAGCTGGCCGTCGCCGAGGCGATGGCGGAGCTCGACCTTCTGCCGCGCACGCCGATCGCCACGCTCCGCCAACGCGCCGACGCCGAGCGACACCGCTTGATCGACCCCGCGCGGGTCGAGGAGATCGAGCGGACCACGCGCCACGACGTGATCGCCTTTCTCACCCACGTCGAAGCGGTGGTCGGCGAGGAAGCGCGCTTTCTGCACCTCGGCATGACCTCGTCCGATCTGCTCGACACTACCCTCGCCATCCAGCTGACGCAGGCGAGCGACCTCCTGCTCGCCGAGGTCGATGCCGTCCTCGCGGCCCTGCGGCGGCGCGCGTTCGAGCATCGCGACACGGCCTGTATCGGCCGCTCGCATGGCATCCACGCCGAGCCGACCACCTTCGGCGTCAAGCTCGCGGGCTACCATGCGGAGTTCCAGCGGACCCGCCGGCGCCTGGAGGCGGCGCGGCGCGAGATCGCCACCTGTGCGATTTCGGGGGCAGTCGGCACCTTCGCCAACATCGACCCGCGCGTGGAAGCCCGCGTGGCCGAGCGGTTCGGGCTGCGGCCCGAGCCGGTATCGACCCAGGTGATCCCGCGCGACCGCCACGCCGCCTTCGTCGCCGCGCTGGCGCTCGCAGCTGCGGCCATCGAGCGCTTCGCCGTCGAGATCCGCCATCTCCAACGGACCGAAGTCGGCGAGGTGGAGGAGGCGTTCGGCACCGGGCAGAAGGGCAGTTCGGCCATGCCGCACAAGCGCAACCCGGTGCTGAGCGAGAACCTGACGGGCCTCGCCCGACTGATCCGCGCGCAGGTGGCGCCGAGCCTGGAGAACGTGGCGCTCTGGCACGAGCGCGACATCTCCCACAGTTCGGTCGAGCGGATTGCCCTGCCGGAAGCCTGTATCCTGCTCGACTTCGCCTTGGCCCGACTGCACGGCCTGGTCGAAGGGCTGGTCGTCTTCCCGGAGCGGATGCAGGCCAATCTCGATCGAACCCACGGGCTCGTGAACTCGCAGCGGGTCCTCCTGGCCCTCACGGCGGCCGGACTGCCGCGGCAGGAGGCCTACGAGATCGTACAGCGCCAAGCCATGCGCGCCTGGGCGGAGGGGCGCCCGTTGCAGAGGCTCCTGGCGGAGGAGCCGGCGGTGACCCGGCATTTGGACCGTGCCGCATTGGACCGACTGTTCGACCTCGCCTACCACCTGGCCCACGTCGACACGATCTTTGCGCGCGTGTTCGCTGCGCCCGGCCCGTCGGAGGCTTGACGTCAACCGCCTGTTAACCACGGCCGGGCATCCTGCGTGCACGGCAAGCGCGAGAGCCGCGGTCGATTTTCGCTAATTGCGCGAGTGAGACCAACCGTGGCCTCGTCTGGCGATGGATTTTCGTGTAGCGGATGCGTTGCTTCAGCCAACGCGTTGTCAGCAGTGACTATTCGTCCATCGATGCGGCGAGCAGCGAGCGGAGGTTACGCGGTGCGACGGTTCTGGACGAGCGTGATGGCCCTGGCGCTGGCCGTTCTCGTAACCCTGCCAAGCGCCGCAGAGGCCCGGCGCTACGCTTCGATCGTCATCGATGCCGCCACGGGCCGTGTGCTCCACGAGGATCATGCCGATCGGTGGGTCTATCCGGCGTCGCTCACCAAGATGATGACGCTGTACATGGCATTCGAGGCGCTCGATTCCGGGCGCCTGACCATGACGCAGATGTTGCCCGTATCGCGGGAGGCGGCCTCCCGGCCGCCGTCGAAGCTCGGGCTGCGCGCCGGCGGGCGCATCACCGTGCACGACGTGATCTCGGCCCTGGTTACCCGCTCCGCCAACGACGCCGCGGTAGTGATGGCGGAAGCCCTGGGCGGCAGCGAGGCCCGCTTCGCCGGGAGCATGACACAGCGCGCGCGGGAACTCGGCCTGCGCGCCACCACCTTCCGCAACGCGTCGGGCCTGCCCGACGAGCGGCAGCGGACAACGGCGCGGGACATGGCCCAACTCGGCCTGCGGCTGCAGCGGGATTTCCCGCACTACTTCCACTATTTTTCCACCCGACGCTTCGTCTACGCGGGGCGTGAACACGGCAACCACAATCGGTTGCTCGGCAGCTACGCCGGCACCGACGGGATCAAGACCGGCTATATCCGCGCCTCGGGCTTCAACCTCGTGAGTTCGGTGGAACGCGACGGGCGACGCCTGATCGGGGTGGTCATCGGCGGCCGGACCGCCGCCAGCCGCAATGCCCACATGGTCGAGTTGCTCAATACCGGCTTTGCCCGTGCGGCGCGTCTACCAGGAGTGGTTGCTGCGGGTCCGTCGCCGCGGCGGCCGGCGAACGCCCCGGTGAGCATTGCCGCAGCCGCCCCGCCAGCGAACGCTGCGGTGCCCTTGCCGCGGCTCCGTCCGGCGGTCGACGACACGGAAACGGTGCAACTGGTGAATGCCGGTTCCGGCGCCGCGGGCCTGCAGCGGACGGCGCCGGGCCAGATCGCCGCACCGCTCCGGGTAGTCATCGCGCCCGCACCCGTCGATGCGGACCCGCCGCCGCCTGCAACCGCCTTCGTCGAACAGGTGGATGCCCGCACCGATGGGTCCTTCGGGGTGCAGATCGGCGCGTTCGACACTGCGGTCGCAGCGCACAGAGCGGCCGAAGCGGCATTGCGTCAGCTTCCGACGATCCTCGAGGGCTCCGCCGTCGAGGTCTCCGCGACCGATCGCGACGGGCAGACGCTCTACCGCGCCCGACGGATGGGACTGCCGGCAGCCCGTGCCGGCGATGCCTGCGATCGTTTGCAGGCACAGGGCATCGCCTGCTTCGTACTGGAGCGCAGCGGTCTCGAGACGCGGGTCGTGGTGCCGCAAAGCTCGGGCTGAACGGCACCGCCCGCGGGCGGGCTCAGGCCGGGACCAGCCCGGTCAGATGCGCGATGTTCTTGAAGAAGATCCGCACATGGGCGAGCGGCTTGGCCTTGACCAGTTCCTTGTTCATGTAGGCGTCGAAGGTCAGTTCCTGGACGTCCTTGTCGCGGCAGATGGCGACGAACCGCTCGCGCCGCTCGTCGTTGGTGTACCAGTAGCGCTGCATCATCCCGAGGATCCAGAACACGTTGCCGTGCGCCCGCATGAACCGGCGACGGGCCTGGGCGAGCGCGCGGACATCGCCGTCGGCGCAGAACAGATCGACCGCCTCGGCCGCGAGCCGCCCGCCGAGCATCGCGTAGAAGATGCCCTCGCCCGAAGCCGGGGCGACCACGCCCGCCGCATCGCCCGCGAGCACCACGTCCCGGCCATTGTCCCAGCGGGCCAGCGGGTGCAGCGGAATCGGTGCTCCCTCGTGGCGAAGCGTGCGCGCCCGGTCGAGCCCCGCCGTCTCGCGCAGCGCCGCTGTCGAGTTGCGCAAGGAAAATCCCTTGTGGGCGCTGCCCGTGCCGATGCTCGCGGTCCGCCCGTGGGGAAACACCCAGCCATAGAAGTCGGGTGATACGGAGCCGCGGTAGTAGACGTCACAGCGACTGCCGTCGTAGTCGACGGTGCCAGGATCCGGCGCCTCGACGATCTCGTGATAGGCGAAGACGAACGGCGTCTCGTCGCCGCCCGGCACCTCCTGGCGCGCCACAGCCGAATTGGCCCCGTCCGCGCCGATCACCGTGCGGGTGCGGATGGTCTCCAACGCATCCTTGGCGTGGCCGGGCCCCGGCCGGTAGTGCACGATCACCGTGCCGTCGTCTTCCCGCGTCAGACCTTCGAAGGTTCCGGTGTGCCGCACCGCTCCCGACGCCGCCGCGCGCTCGCGCAGCCATTCGTCGAAGGGCCCGCGGTCGACCATGCCGACGAAACCGCCCTCGATCGGGATGTCGACCGCCTTCGCCGTCGGCGAAATGATCCGCGCGGTGCGGATCTTCGCGACCAGCATCTCGTCCGGGATGGCGAATTCCTGGATGGCCCGAGGCGGCACCGCGCCACCGCAGGGCTTGATCCGGCCCGCCCGGTCCAGCAGCGCCACCCGGCGCCCGTTGAGGGCCAGTTCGCAGGCTGCCGTGGCACCGGCCGGGCCACCGCCCACGACGACCGCATCGAACCTTTCGCTCCTGCTCGGGATCATGGGGTCAACCTCCTCTGACGGTGGCGCCAGCCAGGGTCGGGCCGGCGGATGGAGCAGCGACCGCCGCCTCGAGCGAACGGCCGACACGGATGGCGAGCAGGGCCGCGACGGCGAACAGCACCGCCTCGGCCAGGAACACGGCGGCAAACGCCGGGGCCGGCGCGCCGAGCAACAGGCGTCCCATATCGACGGCGAAGGCACCGAGCAGACCGCCGAAGCCCATCGCCAGGGCCTGCGCGGCCCCCCAGAGGCCCATGCGCACGCCCTCGCGAGACCGGCGCCCGACGTCGACGAGGCCCATCATCGAACCGATCGCCGCGACCGCGAACACCCCGTTGGCAAAGCCGAGCAGGAACACGTTGGCCCGTACGGGCCAGTGGGGTGCGAGGCCAGCGCCGATCGCGAGGCCGGCGAGGGCCAACGCCGAGGCGAGACAGCCGAGCACCGCCCAGGCGCGCATCATTCGCCGCCGCCCCTCGCCCAACAACGTCGCCATCGTGCCGATGGCGATCATGCCGAGCAGGACGCCGCCGTACTGCAGGCTGGCGAGGCGCGTCGACTCCCCCGGGGTGAAGCCGAAGACGAGGCCGGCAAAGGGTTCCAGGATCAGGTGCTGGCCGGCATAGCCGAGCATCGCGACGAAGACGAAGAGCGTGAACAGCCGCGCGCGCGGCTCGGCCCAGACCTCGCGCACCGCCTGGACGAAGCCGGGCTTGGCTTCGCCCGTCGGGGCGACCGGCGCCCTGGCCGGTCTCGGACCCTCGAGCCCCTGCACGGCCAACGCGGTCAAGGTGACGGCGAGCAGGGAAACGCCACCACTCACCGCGACCAGTCGGCTCGGCGAGAACGGATCGAGCAGCGTGCCGACGACCGCGGAGGTGACGACGAAGCCCGAGATCATCAAGACCCAGCAGATCGTCGCCGCTGCCGGCCGGCGTTCGGGGGAGGTGCGCGCGGCGATCAGGACCAGAAGGTTGGTCCCGGCGGCCCCGGCGCCGACGCCGACGAGGAAATAGCCGAGCGTCGCCAGGGCGATACCGCCGGTGGCGAAGGTGCCCATCCACGCGGTGCCGACGGCCGCGAGCCACCCGCCGCTGGCCAATACCGCGATGCCGCCGACGATCCATGGCGTGCGCCGGCCGCCCATGTCGGAGCCGTAGCCCCAGCGCGGGCGGAGCATCTGCACGGCGTGGTGCAGGCCGGCGAGCAGGCCGGGCAGCGTCGCCGGCAACATCCACTCGACCACCATCACGCGGTTGAGCGTCGCGGTGGTCAGGATGATCACCGAGCCCAGCGCCATCTGCACGAGGCCCAGGCGGACGATCCCGACCCAGCCGAGCGGCGGGGGCGTCATGCGGCGCCCGCCGCCTGGAAGAGGGTGCGCAGGCCGAAGGCCGAGACCATCATGCCCGAGACGTAGAGGACGATGCCGGTGCCGTTGTACCAGGGGGCGAGCGCCTTCGGATCGCGCAGCAGCCGCGCCATCAGGACGAGTTGCGCGAGCAGCAGGGCGGCGACGCCGAGGGCGTGGGCGTGAAGCCCCCAGGCGACGAGCAGGCCCACCACCACGACCTGCGGTACGCCCATCACCCAGCAGGCGAGCCGGGCGGCGCGCTCCTCGCCGAGCCGGGCCGGCAGCGAGCCCACGCCCATCCGCCGGTCACCCGCGACCGACTTGAAGTCGTTCAGCGTCATGATGCCGTGGGCGCCGGCGCTGTAGAGGAACGCGACGGCCACGATCCGCGGGTCCGGGAAGGCCGCCGCCATGATCGCGGCGGCGGTGAACCACGGCACACCCTCGTAGCAGATGGCGACGGCACTGTTGCCCCACCAGCCGTTGGCCTTGAGACGCAAGGGGGGCGCGCTGTAGGCCCAGGCGAGCACCAGGGCCACGACGGCGGCCCCGAATCCCCACGGCCCGAGTGTGGTCGCGACCAGGAGCGACAGGCCGGTCCAGAGGATGGCGATGTAGAGCCCCCAGCGGCCCGGCATGCGCCCCGACGGGATCGGCCGGCCGGGTTCGTTGATCGCATCGACGTGCCGGTCGTACCAGTCGTTCACCGCCTGGCTGGTCGCACAGACCATCGGCCCGGCGAGCAGGATGCCCAGCGCCAGCACGGTCCAGCGTTCGGCCACCGGCTGTCCCGAGGAAACGACGCCGCAGGTGAAAGCCCACATCGGCGGGAACCAAGTGATGGGCTTGAGCAACTCGAGGACGGCGCGCGGTTCCGGCACCGTCCGCAGCACGGCCTCAGCCCGCATCGTCGCCATCCTCGACACCGGGCGTCATCAGCCCGTAGCGGCGCAGCTTGACGTAGAGGCTCTGCCGGCTGAGCCCGAGCATCTCGGCAGCCGACGCGCGGTTGCCGTTGGTCATCTCCAAGGCCGCCTCGATGTAGAGGCGCTCGATCATGTCGGTCGTCTCGCGCACCAGATCCTTCAACGATACCCGTCCCACCAGCTCGGTCAGTTGCTCGACCGACCGCGGCAACTCGCGGCCGGGCCGCGGCTCGGCGCTGAGCCTGCGGCCAACGTTGCGGACGGCGAAACCGAAGCACGGAGGCCCGGTCTCGACGAGCGACACCGCGGAGACCTCGACCTCGCTGGTGCTGCCGTACTCGCCGTTCAGCTGCGTCGCGAACAGCCGCACCACACCACGCTCGCGCAGATTGGCAATCAGGACGTTGAGGTCGACCCCGCGCCGGCCGAGCCAGCGGTCGAGCGGCTCGCCGCGCGCTTGCTCCTCGGTCGCGAGCTGCGCGAGGTCGAGAAAGGCCGCATTGGCCGCGAGGATCCGACCATCGGTGGAGGTGACGACGAAGCCGTCGGGTCCGAGTTCGACGATCTCCAGCAGCCGCGCCTTGGTGCTCGGCAGCGCGGCGGCGCCCCGGCCGACCTCGGTCGGGGCGAGCCGGATCAGGAACAGCGACGCGTTTTCCTGGCGGAACAGGGCCGCCGAGAGGGTACACGGCGTGCGCCCGTCGGCCCAGGTGACCCGCGTTTCCTCGCTGCGGCCCGTCGCTCTGACGCCGGCCAGCAGCGCCTGTACGCCCCGCTGGTTCTCGGCGTCGAATCCCTCGGGAAAGGTCTGGCCCAACAGGCTGGTCGACGTCTCACGCAACAGCCGCACCGCCGCCGGATTGGCCTCGACGACTTTTTGGGTCGCAGCATCGACGATCAGCAGGGCCTCGGCCGACATCTGGAACAACAGGCGGTAGCGCGTCTCGACGTGGCGCAGGCGCGCGTAGTCCCGCTCCATCGCCTGCTGGGCGTCGACCAGCCGCTGCTGCAGGGAGGCGATTGCCTGGAGATTGCGGCCGATGGCGACGATCCGCCCGGTGCGGCCGAGATCGACGGCAACGTAGAGCATCGGCAGATCGGCGCCGCGGGCGGACGGATGGTTGAGCTGGCGCCAGCGCGGCTCGGCCTTGGCTGCCGCCTCGCGCATCAGGGCCTCCAGCTTGGGGCGGCTCTCGACGGTGACGGTCTCGATCCACGGCCGGCCGACCCAACTGCGACAACCCGCCAGTGCCGGCTCCTCGGTGTCGAAGGCCAGATCGAGGATCACGCCCTCGACGTCGACGACGAGGGCGACGTCACCCGCCGCGGCAACGACCGCCGCCGCGATCTCCGCGTCGAGATCGCCAAGGGACGCCTTCGGGGCTCTCAGTTGCTTCACGGGAACGACGACCCTCCATGCGGCACGACCCCCAAACCGAGCGCGTTGCTTCTCCTCTCTGCCTGTTCAACCGGACGAGGACCGGGCAACGAAACGGGCGGCCCGGCGGACCGCCTCGGCCCCGTCCCTCGCCGTGACGTCGGCACCGATCTCGTGGGCCAGCGCCGGGTGTTCGAGAAAGACGGGACCGCCCACCATCACCCCGAGCCGCGGGTTGCACGAGGCGCGACGGAGTTGAGGAATGGCCGCGCGCAGGGCGTCGAGCCCGCGCTCGGCGGCGAGCGACAGGCCGATCACGGCGTACCACTGCCGCTCGACGAGCTGCACCAGATCGCGCGTCGACGGGGCCGCTGCTCCGGTGACGAGCCAGCCCGCACGCCGAAAACACCCGCTCACGGCGTAGAGACCGAAGCTGTGCTGCTCGCCGGGGCTGGGAACGAGCAGAACCCGGCGGTCGTCGCCCTGAAACGTCGTCTCGGCGAAGGCGGCGTCGAGGTGTCGGGCGAGGAGTTGGAGACGCCAGACACCGACCGTCACGGCCGTGAAGTCGACCCGGTCGTCCGTCCAGAGTTCGCCGAGCCGCCGGGCCGCCGGCTCCAACAGGTCGCGGCCGAGCCGCTCGACCGGCGTGCCGAGCACCACCAGTCGGTCGACGTGCCGGCGGACGGCGTCTTCCGCGGGGGCAAGAAGGAGGTGGACGAATGCATCGAGTTCCGTCTCGTCGCCGCGCGCAGGATCCGCCGGCATCGCCTCGCGCGCCTCGCCGGCGGGCGGTCGATGCCGGGCCACCATTGCCGGGATCACGTCACCGCGCAGGGTTCGATCCAGCAGCGCTTGCGGATCGTGCGGCAGGCTCGACCGCGCGCCGTTCGGGGACGGCGCCGCCGTCCGGTCGGCACTTGGTGACGACGGTCGGTCAACGGGCGATCGGTCGAGCGGTCCGCGGTGCGCTCCCGAGGTCGCCGAACGTGGCCCTGCAGCCATTCCTCTGCGTCCCTCCCCGTGCAGACGCGAACCCTGCGGCAGCCGGCCACGGCGCTCAACTGGACCATAGGCATAGCGAGCGGCTTCGGAAGATCGCACGGCGATCGCCCTCGCGGCGCGGTGCCGCCTCGAACTCCGATCGGCTGGCAGTCCCAGGCGCACGGTTCCCATCCGCTTGGCGTCGACGCTCCGCCGGAGGCAGCACCGGCGGGCGATCATCGCTAACGCCCCGGACGGTTGTTTGTCAATAAAGATTGACGTAAACTTTGCCTTACATTCGCTTCCGGACGAAGACTCGCCGCCCTGGCCGGGCCCTTCGAGGAGCGTGCTACCTTCCGCCTAGCGACTGTCAAGCTGTCTTGACGTTTAGTGAAATTGACAGGGAAGCCCTCGGGTCCTAGCTTCGCAACCCAGGGAGCCGCTGCCACGAAGGGGAGGAGCGTCTTGCATCACCGCGTTCGGCCGGCGATTCCAGTCCGACCTCTCTACACTGCCGAAGAGCGTCGGCGGCGGGACGCCTCGCCTTGGACCATCGTCCAGGGCGTGCTCGCCCCGCTGCAGTTCCTCGTGTTCCTCGTCAGCCTGGGGCTGGTGCTGCGCTATCTCGCGACCGGCGAGGGGCTGTGGGCGGCCAACGTCTCGGTCGTGCTGAAGACCATGGTCCTCTACCTGATCATGGTGACCGGTTCGATCTGGGAGAAAGCGGTGTTCGGCCGCTGGCTGTTCGTTCCGGCGTTCTTCTGGGAGGACGTGTTCTCGATGCTCGTCCTGGCCCTGCACACCGCTTATCTACTGGCGCTGTGGCAGGCGTGGCTCGACGGCACCGGCCTCATGCTGCTGGCGCTCGCCGCCTATGCCGCCTACGTGATCAACGCCGGTCAGTTCCTCCTCAAGCTGCGGGCCGCTCGGCTCGCCGGTACGGTCGCGGCGAACGTTGCGGCGGAGGCCGGCTCGTGAGCGTAGCCCTGGCCCGGACCGCGCCCGAGACCGGCTGCCGCGACCTGCCGATCATCCACGAGCGCGGCCAACACGAAGTCTTCTGTGGGCTGACGAGCATCGTCTGGCTCCACCGCAAGATCCAGGATGCGTTCTTCCTGGTGGTCGGCTCGCGCACCTGTGCGCACCTCATCCAGTCCGCGGCCGGCGTCATGATCTTCGCCGAGCCCCGCTTCGCCACCGCGATCATGGAAGAGCGCGACCTCGCCGGCATGGCCGACATGAACGAGGAGCTCGACCGGGTGGTCGCCCGTCTCTTGGAGCGCCGCCCGGACATCAAGCTCCTCTTCCTCGTCGGGTCCTGCCCCTCCGAGGTGATCAAGCTCGATCTCGGCCGCGCGGCGGAGCGGCTGTCCCGTGCCTTCGCACCCAAGGTGCGGGTGCTCAGCTATTCCGGCAGCGGGATCGAGACGACCTTCACCCAGGGCGAGGATGGTTGTCTCGCCGCCCTCGTGCCCGATCTGCCGCAGGCCGAGGAGGGGGCACCGCGCTCGCTGCTGGTGGTCGGCGCGCTCGCCGACGTGGTGGAGGATCAATTCCGCCGCCTGTTCCGCGACCTCGGCCTGGAAAACGTCGCCTTCCTGCCGCCGCGCCGCGCGGAACAGTTGCCCTCCGTCGGGCCCGGTACCCTCTATCTGCTGGCCCAACCGTTCCTCAACGATACCGCGAAGGCGCTGGAGCGGCGCGGGGCGATCCACCTGCCGGCCCCCTTCCCGCTCGGCGCCGAGGGCACGACCGCTTGGCTCGCCGCCGCCGCCCGGGCCTTCGACGTGCCGGCCGGCCGGATCGACCAAGTCACGGGCGCCGGCGGCGAGCGGGCGAAGCGGGCGCTTGCCCGGCACCGCGATGCCCTGGCCGGCAAGCGCATCTTCTTCTTCCCCGACTCGCAGCTGGAGATCCCGCTCGCCCGGTTCCTCACCCGCGAACTCGGCATGCAGGCGGTCGAGGTGGGCACACCCTATCTGCACCGCGGCCATCTCGCGGCCGAACTCGATCTCCTCGAGGCCGGCACGACGCTCAGCGAAGGTCAGGACGTCGAGCGACAGCTCGACCGCTGCACGGCGGCGCAGCCAGACATCGTGGTCTGCGGCCTCGGCCTCGCCAATCCGCTCGAGGCGCAGGGCATCACCACCAAGTGGTCGATCGAGCTCCTGTTCACGCCGATTCAGGGCTTCGACCAGGCGGGCGATCTGGCGGAGCTGTTCGCCCGGCCGCTCGACCGCCGCACGCGGTTGGAGGTCTAGGCCATGCAGCTCACGGTCTGGACCTACGAGGGCCCGCCCCATGTCGGCGCCATGCGCGTTGCGACCGCGATGCAAGGCCTGCACTACGTGCTGCACGCACCGCAGGGCGACACCTACGCCGATCTGCTCTTCACCATGATCGAGCGGCGCGACCGGCGCCCGCCCGTCACCTACACGACCTTCCAGGCGCGCGACCTCGGCAAGGACACGGCGGAACTGTTCAAGGACGCGACCCGCCAAGCCTTCGAACGGTTCCGGCCGGAAGCGATGATCGTCGGTGCGTCGTGCACGGCCGAGTTGATCCAGGACGACCCGGGCGGCCTCGCCAAGGCCCTGGCCCTGCCCATTCCGGTCGTGCCGCTGGAGCTGCCCTCCTACCAGAAGAAGGAAAACTGGGGGGCTGCCGAGACGTTCTACCAACTCGTGCGCGCGTTCGCGGGCCCCCTGGCCCCTCCCCCGGGGACGCCCGCGCGCGCGCCGAGCGCCGAACCGAGCGTGAACCTGTTGGGGCCGACGGCTCTGGGCTTTCGTCATCGCGACGACGTCACGGAAGTCACGCGGCTCCTCGCCGAGCTCGGGGTCAAGGTCAACGTGGTTGCGCCGTTGAATGCTCGCCCCGCTGATCTGCAGCGGCTGCCCGAGGCGGACGCCAACGTCGTCCTCTATCCCGAGATCGCCGACGTCGCTGCCCGCTGGCTGGAGCGCACCTTCAAGCAGAAGACGATCCGCACGGTGCCGATCGGTGTCGGCGCCACGCGCGACTTCGTCCGCGAGGTTGCGGCGCTGTTCGGCCTCGATCCCGAACCGCTGCTGCGCGCTTCCCGCTCGCGGCTGCCGTGGTACTCGCGCTCGGTCGACTCGACCTATCTGACCGGCAAGCGCGTGTTCGTCTTCGGCGACGGCACCCACGCCATTGCCGCCGCGCGGGTCGCCGCTCGCGAACTGGGCTTCGAGGTGGTGGGACTCGGCTCCTACGCCCGCGAGATGGCCCGCGACGTCCGCACCGCGGCCGAGGGCTACGGCCTCGAAGCGCTGATCACCGACGATTATCTGGATGTCGAGGAGGCGATCGCCGCGGCGCATCCGGATCTCGTGCTCGGCACGCAGATGGAACGCCACATCGCCAAGAAGCTCGGCGTGCCCTGCGCGGTCATCTCGGCTCCGGTTCACGTCCAGGACTTCCCCGCGCGCTACGCCCCACAGATGGGCTTCGAGGGGGCCAACGTCCTGTTCGATACCTTCGTGCACCCGCTCATGATGGGGCTCGAAGAGCACCTCCTGCAGATGTTCCGCGAGGACTTCGAGTTCCACGGCGAGGCGGCCCCCTCGCATCTGGGTCGGGCCGCCGCACCTGCAGCACTCGAGCCCCCAGCAGCCCCGGCGGCTGCGGTGGAGGCATCGGCGGCCGTCGTGACCTGGCTGCCGGAGGCCGAGCGGGAGCTGAAGAAAATTCCGTTCTTCGTGCGGCACCGCGCTCGGAACAACACCGAACGTTTTGCCAAGGAACGCGGCATTGGCCGCATCACCGTCGAGACGCTTT
>JBMCMJ010000001.1:0-35422 GCA_048615135.1 Pseudomonadota bacterium | reverse complement strand
ATGCGGACGCTCGGCCGCGCTCCACGTCGCATTCCCAACACCGTTCTGGAGCTTCGGTCGATGTCGGAATTCTCTCACCGCGGCGACGAGGGCTGGCGGAGCCGCTTGGCCATGCTGCAGGACCTTGTCGATGCGCTCACCGCTTGGCTGACCCCGGTGGCGCTTCTCGCCCTGCGATTGCCCGTCGCCCTCGTCTTCTGGCGCTCGGGGCGAACCAAGGTCGAGGGCTGGAACATCTTTGCCCTGCAACCCAGCCAGCCCTTTCTGTTCGAGCATGAGTTCGGCATGCCGTTTCCGGTGCTGACGGCGCATCTTACCGCCATCGCCGAGCACGTGCTGCCGATCATGCTGGTCCTTGGGCTGGCGACCCGGTTCGGCGCCCTTGGCATGCTGGTGATGACCGCGGTCATCCAGTTCTTCGTCTTCCCCGACGCTTGGTTCAGCCAGCACATGTGGTGGGCGGTCACCCTGTTCGCCGTTCTGGTTCTCGGTCCCGGCAAGCTCTCCCTCGACCATCTCGTCACTTCGCTGATGCGCGACGGCGACCGGCCGCCGCGCCGTATCTGATCGTCGGCCGTGGGCGCGGCTCCGGGGCACCATCGGTCGATCCCTCGGAACTCCCCGCGCCTGCTGCGGCGACTTCGTCATCTCTCGACTTTTGTCCTGGGTGCCAACCTTCGGCCGCCCTTGCCGGGGCACGTGCGCCATGCGATCGGCCGCCAGGATGCCGACAGCGAGGTGCTCGTCTGCCTGGTCCAGAGCCTCGCCATCGTCGGCTTCGCGGTCCTCTACGCGCTCTCGCCGAAGGCCTTTCCCGATACCGTCCCTTTCGCGCCCGTTCCTTGGACGCTCGCGGCCTATGCCGGCTTCACCGCCGTGCGTTTGCGGCTCGCGCTGAAGCGCCGGTTGGGGCGTGGCTTCGTGCGGCTTTCCATCGTCATCGACATCGTCGTGCTCATGCTCACGATCTGGAGCTTTCATCTGCAGTATCAGGCACCGCCGGCGCTCTATCTCAAGGCGCCGACCCTGATGTACGTCTTCATTCTCATCGCACTTCGGGCGCTGCGCCTGGAGGCCGAACTCGTCCTGCTCACCGGCGGTGCCGCGGCCTTGGGGTGGTTGGCGTTGGTCGCCTACGCGGGCTTCGTCGACCCGCCGCCGATCACGCACGACTTCGTCACCTATGTGACCTCCCACGCGCTGCTGGTCGGTGCCGAGCTCGACAAGATCGTATCGATCGTCGCGACCACGCTCGTCCTTGCGCTCGCGGTCCATCGCGCGCGCCGTCTGTTGGTGTCGTCGGTCGCCGAGGAGCAGGCGGCAAGCGCGCTGTCGCGCTACCTCGCCCCCGAAGTGGCACGCCGCATCCGCGACGGCGAGAGCATCGACGTCCCGGGCCAGGGCGTGGTTCGCGAGGCCACGATCCTGGTGGCCGACCTGCGCGCTTTCACCAACCGCACCGAGGGACTCGACCCGAGCGAGACGATGGCGGCATTGACGGAGTGGCACGACCTCGTGGTCCCCCTCGTGCACGGCGAGCAGGGCAGCATCGACAAGTACCTGGGCGACGGTGTGCTGGCGAGCTTCGGTGCCTTGGCGCCGAGCGAGGCCGATGCCGCGCAAGCGCTGCGCGCCGCCGAACGAATCGCCGGGCAGGCTCGAAGCTGGCGCCTCGGGCGCGCCCGTGCGGGTCTCGTCACCTTCGAGGTCGGCATCGCCGTCGTCAGCGGGCCGGTACTGGTAGGACCCGTCGGTCACGAGACGCGTCTGGAGTACACGGTGCTCGGCACGCCCGTGAACGTGGCGGCAAAGTTGGAGAAGCATGCCAAGGTCGAAGCCGCCGCCGTGGTCACGACGGCTGCGACCGCCGCACGCGCCGCACGCCAGGGCTGGGCTGCGGCGGGCTTCGCGTGTCGCACCGATCGCCGCGTCTCCGGGCTGGAGGAGCCTCAAGACCTCCTCGTTCTCGGCACGGGCACCAGTGTTCGGCCGTGAACCGGCATGACGGGCATGCCGGCTACGGCGCTCACCTGTCTCCGAGACCGCGTGGGATCAGCCGCGGCGTCGGCGCCATCGCTTGTAGCCGACGGGCAAGAGCGCCAGGAGAGCGAGGCCGATGAGCGGGCCGAGGATCTCGGGACGGAAAACGAGGCCGAGATCGGGTCGGTCACCCTGCTCCAGCACCACACCGATGCCGTTACCGACGCTGACGTAGACGGCCGTGCCGGGCAGGATCCCCAGGAACGTGGCAAGCGCGTAGGTGCGAAGCGGCACGCCGAGGAACGCGGGAACCAGATTGACCAGCCAGAACGGAAACAGTGGGATCAGGCGAAGCACGAGGAGGTAGCTCATGGCGTCGTCGCGGAAGCCTTGCTCCATGCGCGCCATGCGGCCATCGATGTGCCGGCGCAGTGGATCACCGAGCGCGGTCTTGGCGACCAGGAAGACAACGCTGGCGCCGAGGGTCGCGGCCGTCGTAACGACGGGGATGCCCAGGCCGAGGCCGAACAGCAGCCCGCCCGTGAGCGTGAGGATCGTGGCGCCCGGCACCGAGGCTGCGACCGCTGCGGCGTAGACGAGGCCGAAGACGAGCGGCGCGCTGACCGGCCGCGTGTCGGCCCAACTCTGCAGCGCCTCGTAATGGCGGCTCAGTGTCTCGAACGACAGGTAGCGGTCGAGCCCGCTCGCGAAGATGGCGATGACGAGCGCCGCCAAGGCGAGCAGGGGCAAGAGGCGGTGCCACCAAGGACGCGGTGGCGGCGTCGCGGCCAAAGGTCGTTCCGTCGTCATCGGATCTCCTCGGTTTCGCCGGAGAGGATATCGCACGACGTGTCGGATGCCGCCCATCGTCGCGCATGGCGCACGCTCTCGATCGGAAAACCACGGTGACCGTCGCCGGTGCGCATTCGACGACCGAAGCGACCCATCGCCGGTGCGCTCGGCAGCGGAAAAATCATCGGTTTCGGTGCCACTGCGTAGCGGGGGCCGAGGTCCACATGGTCGTCGGGCGGCCTGCGGTCGGTGCTCACGAAGGCCATGGGCAAGCCGTCGCGGGCGACGGCCGTTCCCCGCCGCCGAAAGGCAACCGCGAACCGCCCGAACCCGACGCTCGCCCGCGACCCCTTCGCCGTGCTGGTCGAACCGGTGCGGCACTCGTGTCGACACATGGTCGTCGGGCCGGGCGCCGTCGCGGACGCCGAGCGACAGGACGTGGACGACGGGCTCGGACCCGGTGATTGCCCGATAGCGTGTGCCCGGGTGCGCACGAAATCCTTCATGCGGCGCATAGGACCACGACCGGGGAGCGCCGACCACTCAACCCCGAACACACCCGCGTGTGCGGGCCGGGCGGGGCGACGGTCCCGGTGTCGACGCCTACGAGGAAGCTGACGGCATGCGCCGCGAGGCCACCCCCTCGCGTCGGCGCCCACATGTTCCGATCGGAGCAGCCAAGCCGCGGTTCACGACGCCGTCACGCCAGCGTGTCTTTTCCAGGCGGCAGGGCCTCCCCTAAGTCTTGATCGCGAGCAGCTCGGAGAGTTCCTTCATGCGTGAGATCAAAGCCGATATCTGCGTCATCGGCGGCGGCTCGGGCGGGCTGTCGGTCGCCGCCGGCGCGGCGCAACTCGGCGCCGAGACCGTACTGGTCGAGCGCGCGGAAATGGGCGGCGACTGCCTCAACGTCGGCTGCGTGCCTTCGAAGTCGCTGCTCGCAGCAGCACACGCCGCGCACGCCGCGGCGAACGGCGAAGCCATGGGTGTCCGGCCCATCGGTGCGCCGCACATCGACGCCAGCGCCGTGCGCGCGCACGTGCGCGACGTGATCGCGGGCATCGCCCCGCACGACAGCCAGGAGCGCTTCGAGGCCCTGGGTGTCACGGTCCTGCGAAGCCATGCCCGCTTCACCGATCCCGACACGGTCGAGGCCGGCGGCGTTCGCATCCGCGCGCGGCGCTTCGTCGTGGCCACCGGCAGCCGTCCGGCCATCCCGCCGATTTCGGGCCTGGCGGAGACGGGCTATCTCACCAACGAGACGATCTGGGATCTCACCGAGTTGCCCCGGCACCTGCTCGTCATCGGCGGCGGGCCGATCGGTTGCGAGCTCGCCCAAGCGCACCGTCGGCTCGGCTCCGACGTCACGCTGCTCGAGGCACAGACGCTGTTGCCGCGCGACGACCGCGAACTCGTCGCGATCGTGCGCACGGCGCTGCTGGCCGACGGCACCGCAATCCACGAGCAGGCGAAGGTGACCGCCGTGGCGCGGAGCGGGCGCGGTATCCGTGTCCAGTTCGAGACCGACACCGGACACCAGGCGGTGGACGGCAGTCACCTGCTCGTCGCCACCGGCCGCCGGCCGAACGTCGAGGACCTCGACCTGGACAAGGCGGCGATCGCCCATGACCGAACCGGCATCACCGTCGATCGCCGGCTCCGGACGTCGAATCGCCGCGTCTTCGCCGTCGGCGACGTCACCGGCGGGCCGCAGTTCACCCACGTCGCCGGCCATCACGCCAGCGTCGTCGTGCAAAACGCCCTCTTCCGCCTGCCGGCCAAGGTTGCCGTCGTGCTGCCGGCCGTGACCTACACCGACCCGGAACTCGCCAGTGTCGGCACCCCTCCGGAGGAGGCAGCCGACGCGGAGGGCGTCGAGTTCGTCCGCGTGCCCTTCGGCGACAACGATCGCGCGCGGGCCGAGCGACGCACGGAAGGGCTCTTGAAGCTCGCGGCCGACCGCAAGGGGCGCATCAAAGGCGTTGCCATCGCCGGTGCTCATGCGGGCGAGCTGTTGGCCCCCTGGATCGTGATGATGAGCACGAACACCCGCCTGCGAGCCCTGACCTCCGCCGTCATGCCGTATCCGACGCTGGCCGAAGTCAACAAGAAGGCGGCATCGGCATTCTATGCGCCGCGGTTGTTCAGCCCGGGCGTCAAACGGCTGGTCGGCTGGCTCGCGAAGCTCGGTTGAACGGCCGTTCGTGTCGGTTCCGACCCGTGGTGCGGGCATCGCAGCGACGTGGTGGCAGTGGGCGGCGCCATCGCCGAGGCGTATCACCGCTCGTCGCTGCACTCCGGCCGTCGCGAAGTCGGCCATGCCCGCGTCCGCGCGCCACGCTCACGTCCATGCGAGCACCGCAACGATGCGGCCACAGGGGGCGTTCCGGGATGAACACCGATCCGGAAGAGGTGACGCCATGCGCCCGATCCTTGCTCTCGTCGCCTTTGCGCTCCTCCGAGCCGCATCCGCCGGTGCGGCGGAAGATCGTTGGGTTCTCGGGCTCGGCGTCTTCGATGGAAACGAGTTTTCGGACGCCTCGGGCGAAGCGCGCGTCGAGTACCGATCCGGGTTCGGCTTCGGCGAGGGTCTCGGCGGCAAAGGGTTCGGCGGCCTTGCCCCGCTCGCGGGCATCCTCGTCAACGGCGACGGCGGCGTTTTCGGCTATGGCGGACTCTACGCCGATCTTCGCCTCGGACGGCGCGTGGTGTTCACGCCCATGGGCGGGATCGGCGGCTACGCATCCGGCGACGGCAAGGATCTGGGTGGTGTCTTCCAGTTCGTCGTCGGCAGCGAGCTGTCCTACCGGTTCGACAACGGTGCAAGGGTCGGCCTGTACGTGACGCACCTCTCGAACGCCGGCATTCACGACGCCAATCCCGGAACCGAATCGGTGCTCCTCACCGTCAGCCTGCCGCTCGACCGGCTGTTTTGAGGCGTCCGCCGCCTTCGGTGCTGGGTTGCAGGCTGCGGTCGCGACGACGTCAGCCCAGTGTCCAACCCAAGCCGAGGGCGAGCGCGATCACGGCGATGGCCGTGCCGGCGACGGTGCGAACGCCGTCGAAGCTGGGCGCCGTGGCCTTCGCCTCGTTGGAGAAGGCGCCGCGGGTGGCATGCGCGGCAACGGGCTCCTCGAGGTTGCCCGGACGATCGGGAGGGACCTCGTGCTCGCCCAACTGACCCTCGACCGCGGTGCGGGCGAGGAAGCGATCGGCGAGTGACGGCGCCAGCATGTTGCCGAGGATGACCACGACGGTCTGCAGATCGACCCAGAGCTCGCGATGCGGCCGGTCGATGGCCCGCAGGATCGCTTCGGCCGCAGCCTCCGGCTCGATGATGCCGCCGCCGGCGGGGCGGGGATTGCGGGCGAAGCGCGAGCGCGCCCAGGCGAACTGCGGGGTGTTCACGCCGGGCAGGTGCACGCTCGTCACGCGGATGGCGCTGCCTTCGTGACGCAGTTCGACCCGGAGCGCATCGACGAAGCCGCGTATCGCGTGCTTGGCGGCGCAGTAGGCGGCCTGCAGCGGGATGGCGCGATAGGCGAGGGCCGAGCCGACCTGGACGATGACGCCGCGATCCTGCGCTTGCATGTGGCGGAGCGCGGCGAGCGTGCCGTGCACCGAGCCCAGGTAGCAGACGTCGGTGACGCGGCGCACCTCGTCCGGCGTCAGATCCCGGACCTGGGAGAACAACGTCACCATCGCGTCGTTGATCCAGACGTCGATGCCGCCCCAGGCCTCCACCGCAGCATCGGCCGCGCGAAAAACCGCTTCGGCCTCGGCGACGTCGCAGGGGAGAACCAAGGCCTCGCCGCCCTTCGCCGCGACGTCCCGGGCCGTGTCCTCGAGGGCTTCGCGGTCGCGGGCGATCAGGGCCACGCGCGCGCCGTCGTCGGCGAGCCGGAGCGCCGTCGCCCGGCCGACGCCCGCGGACGCACCGGTGACGACGACGCGCAGCCCACGCCGTTCGGTTCGGGTCATGGGTCGTCTCCCTCGGTCAATCGAGTGCCTGCAGACCGCCGAGCAGCGTCGGCACGAGTTCGCTGACGGTGGGGTGGATGTGCACGGCGTCGCGCAGGGTCCTGTAGGAGGTGCCCGCGTACATCGCGTCGAGCAACGCGTGGACGACCTCGTCGCCCTCGATGCCGAAGATCGAAGCCCCCAGGATGCGCTCGCTCTCGGCATCGACCAGCACCTTCATGAAGCCCGTGGTCTCGCCGCGTTCGCGCGCCCGGCCGACGCGCGCCATCGGCAGCGTCCCGACCAGGGCCCGGGTCCCGGCCTCGCGCACCTGCGTCTTGGTCGGGCCGACCCGGCCCAGCGGCGGGTCGATGAACAGCGCATAGGCGAGGATGCGGTCGCTGACCTTGCGGTCGCCGCCGTCGAGCAGGTTGGCCGCGACGATCGCGTGGTCGTCGTAGGCGGTGTGGGTGAAGGCGCCCTTGCCGTTGACGTCGCCGAGGGCGAAGACGCCGGGCACGTTCGTCTCCAGCCGGTCGTCGACCTCGATGCGGCCGCGATCGTCGGTGGCGATGCCGGCCGCCGCCAAGCCGAGGTCGTCGCCGTTCGGGCGGCGGCCGACGGCGACGAGCAGGTGCGAGCCCTCGATACGGCGGTCGCCGTCGCCCGTGCGCGCGCGCACGGCGACAGCGCCGGCCCTACCCTCGACGGCGAGGCATTCGGCACCCGTATGGACCTGGATGCCTTCCTCTTCGAAGAGCTGGCGGATGGCGGCGATGACGTCGGCATCCTCCCGGCGGATGATGTCGGGTCCGCGCTCGACGACGCTCACCGCACTGCCGAAGCGGCGGAACATCTGCGCGAACTCGAGCCCGACATAGCTGCCGCCGACGATCACCAGATGCTCGGGCACCTCCTCGAGCTCGAGGATCGTCTCGTTCGTGAGGTAGGGCACGGCATCCAGCCCCGGCCAGTCGGGGATGGCCGGCCGAGCGCCCGTATTCACGAAGACCTGCTCGGCCTGGAGCATGCGGCCGTCGACGTCGACGGTCTTGGCATCGGTGAAACGCGCGTGGCCGTCGATGACCGTGCAGCCGTCGAGGCCTTCGAGCCCATCGCGGAGCCCGTGGCGCGACTGCAGGACGAGCTCGTCCTTGCGCCGCTTGACCGCGGCCAGGTCGACCCGCACCGGACCGCCGACCTCGACGCCGAGCGCGCCGCATCGGCGGGCCACGTGCGCCGCCCGGGCACTCGCGACCCAGGCCTTGGTCGGCGTGCAGCCGGTATTGACGCAGGTGCCGCCCATGTGGCGCCGCTCCACCACGGCGACCGATCGCCCGGCACCGGCCAATCGGGCCGCGAGCGCCGGGCCGGCTTGGCCGGCGCCGATGACGAGGGCGTCGAACCGTTCGGTCATCGCTCATCCTCCTCGGCGATCATGTTTGGAGACGAGGCGAGGCCCTGCAGGCCTCGTCCCGTCGGCGGGTCGCCTTCTTGTGGGTTTTACGCAGGCGGTCCGCGGGAGTTCCGTCGGCCGGGCCTCAACGATCCGTGAGCGCCCGGTGATCGGACCGCCAGATCGGACCGACCCGGCCCTCGCGGCGCTCTCGTGCCACGTGCTCGTCCGGTCCGTAGGGATGCCCGCCGAAGCCCTTGCGCATCATCGCGATGGCGCGCGCCCCGTCGCGGCCCTCGTCGCGCGAGACGAACAGTTGCTGGACGGCCTGGGCGATCACCGGCGTCGGCCGCTCCATCTGCAGGGCGTCCGCCACCAGCCAGTTCACCTCGCCCGTGTCCTCGACGTAGCCGGGCACGTCGTCGAGGCCGCCTTCCTCGCGGTAGGCCTGCTCCATCAAATCGACCAGCCACGAGCGGATCACCGAGCCGTGGCGCCAGCAGCGCAGCACCTCGGCGACGGGCAGATCCTGGTCGTAGTGTTCGAGCAGGTCGACGCCCTCGGCGATCGCCTGGAGCATGCCGAACTCGATGCCGTTGTGGACCAGCTTGGTGAAGTGCCCGGCCCCCGGCGGGCCCGCCTCGACGTAGCCGCCCTCGACGCAGAAGGGCCGGAGGATCGGCCTGACGCGGGCCAGCGCCTCCGCTTCGCCGCCCACCATCATGCAGGCCCCCGCCTCGGCCCCGGCGACACCGCCCGAAATGCCCACGTCGACGAACCGGATGTCCTTCTCGGCGAGCCGCGCGTGTCGGCGACGGCTGTCGCCCCAATAGGAGTTGCCGCCATCGACCACGATGTCGCCCGGCTCGAGCGCATCGGCCAGGGCATCCAGGATGTCGTCGACCACGGGTCCCGCCGGCACCCAGACGCAGACGATCCGCGGCCGCTCGAGGTGATCGCGGAAGCCTTCGAGCCCGCCCGCGTCGATGACGCCCGCGTGCAGAAGCTCTTCGGGGACGCCGCCGCGCGCCGTGGCCACCACGCGCACGGAGCGCGACCGTGCCTGTTTGGCGATGCCGCCCCCCATGCGCCCGAGCCCGACGATGCCGAAGCCGGTTGTCTCTTCGCCCATGATCGCTCTCCCGTCAGGTTCGATCGAGGGGCCAACGGCCGCGGGAGCGTGGCGGTTGCTTCACGGTTCCGTGCGCAGCGCCCTCGCCGGCACCAAAGGACGGTGCGGGGGCCTTGGTCGGCTCGCATCGACTTGCGATGCTCGCGAGCGAGCGACGCAACGACGGGAGGAGAGACGTCATGGTCTTCACGGAACACGCGCGGATGCCCGGCGGGGACCGTCGGTGGTCGGCCGGCGCCCTTGCGCTCTGCGCGAGCCTTGCGCTCCCCCTGGCGGCGGCGGGCGAGGAGCCGGTAGCGCCCTACGGCCTGCCGATCTCCGCGGCGTTCCCCTACGAGAAGGCCCACATCGAGGTCGAAGGCAGCCGCATCGCCTATGTCGACGAGGGCCAAGGTCAGCCGATCCTGTTCCTCCACGGCAACCCGACCTCGTCCTATCTCTGGCGCAACGTCCTCCCCTACGTCACCGACGGTTATCGCGCGGTGGCAGCGGACCTGATCGGCATGGGCGACAGCGACAAGCCCGACATCGGCTACACCTTCGAGGATCACGCCCGCTACCTCGACGGCTTCGTCGAGGCGCTCGGCCTGGAGGACATCATCCTCGTCGTCCACGACTGGGGCTCGGCGCTCGGCATGCGCTACGCCCGCCTGAACCCGGACAACGTGGCGGGGCTCGCCTTCATGGAGGCGATCGTGCCGCCGGTGCTGCCGGCCCCCGGCTACGAGGCCATGCCGCCGGACATGGCCGAGTTCTTCCGCACGCTGCGCTCGTCCGCGGGCGAGGATTTGGTGCTCGAGCAAAATTGGTTCGTCGAGGTCGTCCTGCCCGAGATGGGCGTGCTCCGCGACATGACCGAAGCGGAGATGGACGCCTATCGCGCGCCGTTCCCGACGCCCGAGAGCCGAGCACCCGTCCTGCAGTGGCCGCGGGAAATCCCCATCGCGGGCGAGCCGGCCTTCGCCACGGCCGAAGTGGAGGCGAACGGTGCATGGCTGCGGGCGAGCCCCCTGCCGAAGCTGCTCTTCCACGCCGAACCGGGCATGCTCTTCACGGCACCGGTCGTCGAGGAAATCACGCGGACCGTTCCCAACCTGGAGGTCCGGTTTCTCGGCGTGGGGACGCACTACCTCCAGGAGGAGCACCCGCAGCTGATCGGCCAGGGGTTGGCGGACTGGCTGCGCCGTCTCGAAACGTGAAGGTGTCTCGGCTCGTCCGCCCCCGGCGGGGGCGGTGCGAGGGCGGCATTCAGGACGCGATGTCGGGCGGGTTCGGCGTCCGGTTCGGACCGCGCGTCGACCAGTGCTCGCCGGCGGCAACGAAACAACTCATCCCGGTCGGCGCGGTGACGAGTGCGGTCCAGGTGGCGCCGTCGGTCGACGCGAAGACTTCGAGCAACCGGCCGCCTCGGCTGACCGCCATCGCCATCGGCTCCTGCGCGAGCCGCTCCTGCAGGGCCTGCACCCACGCCGCACGCGGTGCGCAAACCGGCGGGGCTTCGGCCCTGGCGGGCGTGACGGCGAGTCCCGGAACGGTGGCGGCGCCGAGCATTCCGAGAGCGACGGCGGCGGTGGGATGGATCGGCATCGGGATCGCTCCTCAGCTGCATCCACAGCACACGTGGATCGGTTCGCGAACGATCGCCCGAGAGGACTTCGCTGCGCCGTAGCCTCCGCTACCGGTCCTCGATTCGTGAACGACCGGGAGCCATCGTTCCCGGCCGTGCAGGTGATCCGAGGGCACACGCGTTCGTGCGTTGCGGTGAGCGCTATCGGCTGCGAGAGCGCGGCACCGTGATGAACCAGTCCTTATCGACGGGAGTCCTCATGCTTCGAGACCATGTCGCGCTGATCACCGGGTCCACGAGCGGGATCGGGCTCGGCGTTGCCCACCGCCTCGCCGCCGCGGGGGCCGACATCATGCTCAACGGCTTCGGCGATCCGGCGGAGATCGAGCACGTCCGGCACAAGATCGCGGACGATCATGGCGTTCGCGTCGACTATTGTGGAGCCGATCTCGCCACCGCGGCGGGCGTGCGCGAACTGGTCGCGACGACCATGGCGATCTTCGGCCGGCTCGATATTCTGGTCAACAACGCCGGCATCCAGCACACGGCACGGATCGAGGCGTTTCCCGACGCCAAGTGGGACGCGATCATCGCGATCAACCAATCGGCCGTATTCCACGGGATCAAGGCGGCGATCCCTTCGATGTACGAGCGCGGCTGGGGCCGGATCATCAACATCGCCTCGGTGCACGGCCTCGTCGCGAGCGCCGAGAAGGCGGCCTACGTCGCGGCCAAGCATGCCGTGATCGGGCTCACCAAGGTGGTGGCCCTGGAGAGCGCCCGGACCGGCGTGACCTGCAACGCCATCTGCCCGGGCTGGGTGCTCACACCGCTCGTGGAGACGCAGATCCGGGCGAGAGCCGAGGAGAAGGGCACGAGCTTCGAGGCCGAAGCGGGTTCGCTGCTCGCCGAGAAGCAGCCGAGCGGGCGCTTCGTCACGCCCGAGCAGCTCGATGATCTGGCCGTCTTTCTCTGCTCGGGCGCCGCCGCCGAAATCCGTGGGCAGGCGTTCGCGATGGACGGCGGCTGGACCGCGCAATGACCGCGCAGGGCCAACCGCTCAACTTGGCGCTCCAAGGTGGCGGTGCCCATGGCGCCTTCACCTGGGGCGTGCTCGACCGATTGCTGGAGGACGGCCGGTTCGCGATCGAGGGCATCTCGGGAACGAGCGCCGGGGCGATGAACGCGGCGGTGCTGGCCTACGGCCTCGCCCGCGGCGGCAACGACGGCGCGCGGGAAGCGCTCGCCACCTTCTGGGAGCGGGTCGCGGCTGCCGCGAGCCTGTCGCCGTTGCAGCCGACACCCCTCGACCGCTGGCTCAGCGTCGGCAACATGGATTTCTCGCCGAGCTGGATCGCCTTCGACGCCCTCAGCCGGACGATGTCGCCCTACGAGTTCAATCCGCTCGGGCTGAACCCGCTGGCGGACCTCCTGCGCGAGGTCGTCGATTTCGAGTGGCTCGGCGAGCAGTGCGAGCGCCGCGTGGTCCGCCTCTTTCTCTGCGCGACCAACGTCAAGACCTGCAAGATCAAGGTGTTCCAGGGCCGCGAGATCGGTGCCGACGCCGTCCTGGCCTCGGCTTGCCTGCCGTTTTTGTTCCGGGCGGTCGAGATCGACGGCGAGGCGTATTGGGACGGCGGCTATATGGGCAATCCGCCGATTTTTCCCCTGATCTACGACACGGCGGCGGCCGACATCCTGCTCGTGCAGATCAACCCGGTCGACATCGACGAGGTGCCGAGGCGCGCGCCCGAAATCATGGATCGGGTCAACGAGGTCAGCTTCAACAGCTCGTTGATGCGCGAACTCAGGACCATCGCCTTCGTCACCCGCCTGATCGACGAGGGGCACCTCGACCGCGGGCGCTACAAGCGGCTCAACATGCACGCCATCGAGGCGGAGCGCGAACTCGCGACGCTGAACGTGTCCTCCAAGCTCAATGCCGATCGCCACTTCCTCCGCTGGCTGTTCGCGCTCGGGCGGCGCCGCGCGGAGGCGTGGCTCGCCGACGGGGCGGAGCGGGTCGGCCGGGAGAGCTCGCTCGATCTGCGGCGGTTTCTGTGAGGGCTTCCTCGGCTCGCCGGCCTCCGACGAGGCGACCGCATCGTCCCGGCTGGTGGACGCGCAGCGCTTCGGGAGGGTGGGGGGAAGTGTCATGAACGGGTCGGTGAGCACGAGCCGGCGTGCGGACGCGATCGGGCGGGCTGCGTGATGAGCTGGATCGACACGATCGTTCCGCAGCTGGCGGAGGGGCGGCTGCGCCGGCTCTACGAGCGCGTCCGCGGCGCCGACGGCACGGTGGACAACGTCATCCAGGTCCACGGTCTGCGCCCCCACACGCTGGACGGCCATCTGGCGCTCTACCGCGCCGTGCTGCACCACCCGGACAACCGCACGCCGGCTTGGCTCCTGGAGGCGGTCGGCGTGTACGTCAGCGCCCTCAACGGCTGTACCTACTGCGTCGCCCACCATGCCCGCGGCATGCGCCGGGCACTGGTCGACGAAGCCCGGGCGGCGGTGATCGAGGCGGCGCTCGTCGCCGATCGGCCGGAGGATGCCCTGGCCGGAGCGTCGCTGGCGATGATGCGTTACGCCAAGCGCCTGACCCGGACTCCGGCCGAGGTTCACCGCAGCGCCGTGGACACGCTCCGCGAAGCCGGGCTCGACGACGGTGCGATCCTGGAGCTCAACCAGGTCGTGGCCTATTTCGCGTACGCCAACCGGACCGTTCTGGGCCTCGGTGTGACTACCCGCGGCGAACAGGTGAGGCCTGTCTCGAGTTCCGGTAGTCGCGGCGTGCCCCGAGCGGGAAGCTGACGCGCTTCGCCGAAGTCGACCGCGGCTCGGGACAGGCGCGCGATCCGGACGGCGATCTCGATCCGATGTCGAGCAAGGCCGCCTTCGGCCGGCGCCCATCCGCCGCCTGCGGTTGGACGGCCTGCTGCGGGGAAGATGCTCCTTGCCCATCCTCGTGCGGTCGTTGTCGATCGCCTCGCGGAGCATCACGCCTGCGGTCCTGGCCGGGTCGATGAGGTTTATCCGGGGCCGAAATCACGATGTCGCGAGGGCTGCTCGTCGAAAAATCGCGGAATCGGGCGGTTGTGCACGATTTTCGGTAGACGGAAGCGGCGTATTTAACACTACTTAGATGATATTAAAATTTTACTACATTGAAGCGTGCAGTTTTCGGTCTACCGTTCGGGGCCAGGAATTCTCCAGGAGGCGCCACATGCCGCGATCAACGATCAACCTGCTGACGACGGGGCTCCTGGTGGCGATGCTTGCGCTGCTCGGCGGTGGACGGGCGACCGCCCAGGAGCGGTTGGAAGTCGCCTACATCCCGATCCTGCCGATGGCGCAGCTGTTCGTGATGCAGGGCGAGGGGTGGACCGAAGAGGCCGGGCTCGACCTCGAACTCACCAGGTTTTCGTCGGGGCCGGCCATCGTCCAGGCGATCGCCTCCGGCCGCTTCGACGTCATGTATTTCGGGATCGGCCCGGCGATGGTCGCCCGGGCGAACGGCGTGCCGATCAAGGTCGTGGCGGCGAACGTCGTGGAGCAGATCGCCCTCGTTGCACGCGGCCGGTTCGCGGAAATCATGCGCGATGCCGAAAGCCCGGCGGCCGGTGTGCGCGCCTTTGCCGAGGAAACCGGCCGCGAGCCCGCCATCGCCAGCCTGCCGCGCGGTTCGGTACCCGACACCGTTCTCCGCTACTGGCTCACAGAGGTGGCAGGGATCGATCCCGAGGACGTCGACATCAAGGGGATGGGCGCCGACAAGGTCCAGCAGGCCATGCTGGCACGCTCGGTGGACGCTGCCTCGATCCTGGAGCCGATCGTGACCATCATCCAAAGCCGGCTGGACGACGCCCATGTCGTCGCGGCCGGTGGGGAGATGCTGCCCGACCAGCCCGGCGCCGTCGTCGCCGTGCGCGAAGATCTGGTCGCGGAACGGCCGGAGGTGGTGGCGAAGCTCGTCGCTTTGCACCAACGTGCGACCGAACTCCTGAACACGGAGCCGAGACGTGCTGCCCGCCACGTCCACACGGCGATCGGCCAGGGCCTGATTCCCTTGCAGACCATCGAAGACGCGCTCGGCTCTTCCTATGGCCGGTTCGTCGCCGACCCGCGCACGATCGTGGCGGCAACCGCAACCATGCACGACTTCGCTCGCGAACTTGGCACCCTGCCGCGGCCCGTCCCCTTGGCGGACCTGTTCGAGCCGCGCTTCTACGAGGCGGCCACGGCGGTCCGATGATCGACCGCCGGCACGTCGCCGCCGCTTCCGGGCTCGCGGGATTCCTGGCCCTCTGGCAATTGGTCGCGGCGAGTGGCCTCGTCGCCTCCTCGCTGCTGCCGCCGCCGAGTGCGGTGCCGGCGACACTCGTCGCGGAGATCGAACTGGGCTTCTGGCACGAGATGGTGCTCGCGAGCCTCCGTCATTACCTCGTCGGACTCGTCGCCGGCTCGGTGCTGGGCGTGGTGGTCGGCATTGCGGTGGCGCTCTTTCCGAATTTCGACGCGGCCCAGGCTTGGGTCGCCCGCATGCTGCGGCCGATCCCGCCGCTCGCCTGGATCCCCTTCGCCATCATCTGGTTCGGCGTGAGTGAAACGGCGGCCGCCTTCATCATCGCGATCGGCATCTTCTGGATCAACTACTTCACCGCCCACGCGGCCGTCCGCGCGGTCGATCCGGACCTCATCGAGCTTGCCCACGCGTTCGGCCACCGCTCGCTCCGTGCCCGGCTCCTCAAGGTGATCCTGCCGGGTGCCATGCCGGGGCTGCTCTCGGGTCTGCGTGCCGGCCTGGGTCAGGGATGGATGACGGTCGTCGCCGCCGAGTTGTTCGGCATCACCGGCATCGGCCAGCGCATGATGGAGGCCGCGGGATTGCTCGCGACCGACGTGGTGCTCGTCTACATGCTGACGATCGCGCTGCTCTACGGGCTCAGCGACATGGCCTTCGTCGCCGCGCAGAAGCGGGTGCTCCGATGGCAGCGGTGATCGCGCTCGACGACGTCGCCCTCGCGTTTCCGGGTGGCAACGGTCCGATCTTCGCCGGCATCGACCTCGTCGTCGGCGAAGGCGAGTTCGTCACCCTGGTCGGCGCGTCGGGGGCCGGCAAGTCGAGCCTCCTGCGGATCGTCGCCGGCCTGGTGCCCCCTTCGGCGGGACGCGTCGAGCGCCGGCTGCCCGCTGCCACCGACCGCCGCGGCATCGCCATGGTCTTCCAGGAGGCTCGCCTGCTGCCGTGGCGCCGGGTCGCCGCCAACGTCGCCCTCGGTCTGGAGGGTCTCGTGGCTTCGCGGGCCGCGCGGGAGCGGCGCGTGGCCGATGCACTGGCCCTCGTCCGCCTCGCCGATCTGGCCGAGCGCTGGCCACACGAGCTTTCGGGCGGACAACGGCAGCGTGTCGGCATCGCCCGCGCCCTGGCCGTCGCGCCCGACGTTCTGCTGATGGACGAGCCGTTCGGGGCGCTCGATGCGATCACCCGCGCGCGGCTTCAGGACGAACTCGTGCGGATAAGGCAGGAAACCGGCACCTCCGTCCTGTTCGTCACCCACGACATCGACGAGGCGGCCTATCTGGGCGATCGCGTCGTCCTGCTCGGCGGCTCGCCGGCGCGGATCCTGCAGACCTACCCCGTCGAGGTCGGCCCCGGGCACCGTCGCGATGCTCCCGCCACGCGTGCCGCCGCCGACCGGGTCAGGGCGGATCTGGCGGCGTCGTTCGCGGAAGGCGGCGAGACGTGACGCTCAGGGTCGTTCTGCACGCCCCGACCCCGGCGGCGCTGGGGCGTGCGCGGCGCAACCTCGCGAACCTCCGCGAGGCGGCACCGGACGCCGAAATCCTGCTCGTCGTCAACGCCGAGGCGGTCGGCGCGGCGCTCGCCCGACCGGATCCCGGCACCGACGGCCATCTCCGGCTTTGCCGCATGACCCTCGACCGGCAAGGCTTGGCACCGCCTCCCGGCATCCGCACGGTGACGTCGGCGGTTAACGAACTCGCTCGTTTGCAAGCGGAGGGCTGGGCCTATGTGCGGGCCTGAGCCTCCTCGCAAGGTCCGTGGTGGCGCGAGCGAACCAGCCCGCAGCCGGTCGGTCGCGCGGCATGTCGCCGGAGCGCCGTGGCGGCAACGGAATCGGCGTCTTCGCCTAATCGTTCGCCGCCGCGATCGGCATCGTCATCTCGTCGATCCGGGCGTGCTGGCGGGTGCGCATCGGGCGTGATCGGGCATGGCCACGAGGTCCCGCGCTGTTGCGTGCATGCCGTGCGGCCGCGTGATCACCGAGGCCTTCGAGCGCTTCGGCGAATTTGAGCCAGCTGCCGTGGCTGTGCTCGCGCAGCATCACCCGCTCAGCGGCAAGCGCTCGGGCGAGATCGAAGCGGCCGGCGCGGAGCGCACTCTCCAACAGGATCAGATGGAACAGGTCGCGCTGGGCATGGCTGCCGCCGAGGGGCACGAGGTCGTCCTCGAGCGGAAGGAGCAGGTCGATCGCGTTGCGGTAGTCACCGGCATAGAAGGCGTTGATCGCGTGGCTCACCGGCAAGACGTGCTCCTTGAGCCGCCGCGCCGCCTCACCCGGAGCCGCGGCCGCCCGCCGGAGCGAGGCCAGATGCTCGGTCGCCTCCGGCCGTCGGGTGCGGGCCAGCGGCACGATGGTGTGGACGTCGGTGAAGGCCATCTCGTGGTTATCGACCCAAAGGGCCGCACGCTCGGCGAGGCTCGCCCAGCGGTCGCCGACGTCGCCACCCAGCAGTTCGATCCGGGCGAGCAGCGAGGCGCAGTTGTGCATGTCGATGTAGAACATCTCCGGGCCCGGATCGACGCTCCGGTCGTAGAGGTCGAGGGCCGCGTCCAGCTCGCCCCGCTCGAAGTGAAAGAGGGCCTTGTGCCACCAGAGATGCGTGCGCATGGCCGCCCGGTCGGCCCAGCGATCGGGGGCGAAGTCGAGCCAGCCGAGCCCCTCGTCGTGGCGGCCCTGCATCTCGAGGACGTGGGCCACGGCGTGGATCGACCACATGTCCTCGGGATTGAGCGCGACGGCCTGCCGGCCGAGCCGTTCGGCGGTGGCGTAGTCGCCCAACTCCTCGTGGCCGAAGGCGGCCATGCCGAGCACGTCGCCGAAGCGCGGCACGGCCGCGTCCCAGGCCGGCAGCGCGCGCATCACCACGTCGCGCATCCGCCGCTGCTCGCCGAGCCAGAAGCTCTCGAGGTGGACCCGCCGCAGCGCGAGCAGGTCGCGCGGGTGCTCGGTCAGGATCTCCTCCCAGATGCGGCAGGCACGCTGCCGCTCGCCCGCCACCAGGGCCGCCAGGGCCGCGACGTGCATGTGTTCGCGGCGGGTCAGGTGATCGCCCGCACACGCTTCGGCAGCGACCAACGCCGCGCGGGCTTCCTGCACGCCCGCGGGCGTGGCGCGGCCGATCATCAGATAGCCGACCAGCACCCGGCCCATGACGAAGTCCGGGTCGGCATCCAGCATCCTCCCGACCACCGAACCGATCCGCAGCCGGTATTCGAGACTGCACGCCACCGCATCGTCGAACGCGCGCGCCGCACACTCGCTGCAGGTGGTCAGACGGAGGCCACGTTCGTCTCTCGCCATGTCGTTCACTTTCGCGTCGAAAGAGCCGAAACCGAAATCGAGCAAGGCAAATTCGGCAGCCCGAGCATAGGTCCGCCGACATCTCTCAACGACCGCCGCTAGTGACGGTTGACGCGATCGTGATGCGCCGTTGGCTTCTGGCTTTCCCGAGCTCGGTCTAACGATGACCAACCAACCATCCACAGTGGGGAGGGACCGGATCATGTCGGAGATCGAGCAGAACAGGCGGCAGCTGCTGGCGACGGTGTCACGCGGGCTATTGTACGCGGCGCCCCTGATGCTGGCGGTGGTCGCCGCCGGATGTACGCCCGCGGCGACTACCGGCGGGATCGACCGCACCGGCAGCGTCGCCGAAGCCGAGGCGGAGGCCGAAGGCGAGGCAGAGGCCGAGGGTGAAGCGGAAGCCGAAGCGGAGGGCGAGGCGGAGGCCGAGGGCGAAGCGGCGCGCTGACGGCAAACAGTCGGCAGAAGGACAGGGTTTGTCGATCATGTCGGTCCCGATAAACGCGGGCGTCCGGCTGTTCCTCTTTCCCAGCCCTCATGTCGATCACAACATGCGGTGGGACGATCCGCCAAGCGACCCTCGACCGCCGACGGGTCGGCACGGCTCCCGCGCCGTTGCTTCCATGGTGAACCGAGCGCGCCATGGCCGCTAGGATCGAGCCGGGACGCCCCGTCCAACCGCTACCCATGCTCGTCGGCACCGCGGCGCTCGCCCTGTTCCTGGCGATCACCGGGGCGACGGTGGCGCCCCGGCAGGCGCTGCTCATGCTGGTCGCCGCCGGCCTCGGCGTGGTGCTCTACCACGGTGCGCTGGGCTTCACTGCCTATTGGCGCCGGTGGCTGCTGAATCGCGAGGGCAGGGGCGTGCGTATCCAACTCGCGATCGTCGCGCTGGGCACGCTCGCCTTCTTTCCGCTCATCGGCGGCTGGTTGCCGGGGTTCACCGCCGGTGGTGCCGTCGCGCCCTTGGCCCTGGAGCTGGTCGTCGGCGCCTTTCTCTTCGGCGTCGGCATGCAACTCGCCAATGGCTGCGGGTCCGGCACGCTCTTCACGCTCGGCGGCGGCAGCACGAAGATGCTGCTGACCCTCGCCGCGTTCGTCGTCGGCTCGCTGGCGGCGACCTTCCACCTGCATCTGTGGCGCACGCTGCCGCAACTGCCGGCAGTCAGCCTCGTCGTCGAGTTCGGCATCCTCGGCGGTTGGCTCGCGCAAGCCTCGATCCTCGGCGGGGTGGCGGTGCTCGTCATCCGGCTCGAACGTCGTCCGGTGCCGGCCCCGAGCCCCACGGGCGACATCCTCCGCGGGCCGTGGCCGCCCTTCGCGGCCGCGGGCGCGCTCGCCGTGCTGGCGGTCGCGGTCTTCTGGCTCTCCGGCCAGCCCTGGGGTGTGACCTTCGCCTTCGCGCTCTGGGGCGGTCAGCTCTTCGAGGCCCTGGGCGGCGACCTTTCGGGCGTGCCGTTCTGGAGCGCCGCCTGGGCGCGCGGGGCGCTCGACGCCAGTCCGCTGCAGAACACGACCTCGGTGACGAATATCGGGGTCATCCTCGGCGCGTTGATCGCTTCGTCCCTCGCCGGTCGCTTCGACCCCCCGCTGGTCGTCCCCTGGCGGCACGCCCTGGCCGCCGTGCTTGGCGGGCTCTTGATGGGCTACGGCGCCAGGCTCGCCTATGGCTGCAACATCGGCGCCTTTCTCGGCGGCACGATGAGCGGCAGCCTGCACGGCTGGCTCTGGCTGGCGGCGGCCCTCGTGGGCGCTTGGCTCGGCGTCCGCCTGCGGCCGCGTTTCGGCCTCCGCAACGAGCCGGCCGAGGTCGGATAGGCCGGCCGAGAGGTCACGGCGGGGTTATGCGCCCGGCTCGTCCAGCTCCGCCAGCGCGCGCAGCTTGGCCGGAAGCGGCACGCGAAGGGACCGTCCCTGGCGGGCGACCACGCCGGCTTGGCGCAGCTGCACCATGATCCGTCCGACGGTCTCGCGCGTGGTGCCGGTCGCCGAGGCGTTGCTCTCCTGGGTCGGCAACGGGTCGATGACGAAGGCGGTGTCCTCGCCTCGCGCCGGCAGGCGGAGCAGATGCCGGGCGATGCGCTGCACCGCCCCCATCGTCGCCAACTCGGTGATCTGGAGGTCGGCGAAGCGCAGGGCGCGGGCGAGCCGCTTCAGAAGAGCGAGTGCCACTTCGGGATGGGCCAACAGCAGTTCCCGGAAGGCCTTGGCCTGGATCTGGGCCGTCCGGCAGACGGTCGTGGCGACGACGCTGGCGGAACGGCCGCCGCCATCGAGGGCGGCGAGTTCGCCCAGCACCGCACCCGCGTCCACCACGCTGTAGGTGACTTCGCGGCCGTCCGGACCAGTGTCGAGTACCCGCGCCGTTCCCTCGACCAGGAAGAACACGTCGGCACCCAGTTCGTCCTGGGCGATCAGCACGGCGCCCGGTGCGTGTCGGCGCCAGCGACAGCCCGCAGCCAACGAGGCCAGCACGGCCGGCTCGAGCCCTTCGAGAATGTCGATGCGGCCGAGCGCGCCGGCTTCGTCCGGGGTTTGCGTCATGGCCACAGCAGGACCGAGGCCCGCGAGCTCGTCAGCCGGCCCGCCCGCCCGCAGGCGCGCATCGCCGCCCAGATCGCCCGCCAGCCGAACACGTGGCCCACGGCGCGGGCGGCGCGATCGGCATAGGTGCCGCGCACGCCGGCGACGCCGAAGCGGCGATGCAGTTCCAGGTTCACCGCCGAACCCGCCAGGGCCAAGTGGCTGAAGGCCTGGGGCGTGTTGCCGAGAAACGCCCCCGTATGCGGTTCGATCTCCTCGGCGAGCAGGCCGAGTGGGCCCGCGCGTTCGCAAAGCTGGTCGAACAGCCGCCGGGCGTCGTCGCCGCGGCCGGCGGCCAGGTAGGCATCGACCAGCCAGAAGCTGCAGGCGACGAACGCCCCCTCGTCGCCGTCGAGGCCGTCCTCGGTCCGATAGCGGTGCACGAGATCGTCGGTGACGAGGTCACGCTCGACCGCCTCGATGGTCGCCCGCAGCGTCGCATCGTCGAGGGGAAAGCCGACCGCCACGGCCAGCAACGTCGCCGCGTCGGGTTGTGCGCGCTCGTAGGCCTGCTGCAGGGCCAGCGTGCCGCCGAGGCGGCCCCGCTCCAGAATCTGGTCACGGATCCGGTCGGCGAGGGCCCGCCAACGCGCCGCGTCGCCGAGGCCGAGCACTGCGGCCCGATCTGCCGCGACCCAGGCCATCAGCTTGCCGTGGACGTGGTGGGCGGGCGGGCCGCGCATCTCCCAGAGGCCCTGGTCGGGTTCCTCCCACGACCGCGCGACCTCTTCCGCGAGCGTGGCGAGCAGCCGCCGCTCCTGGCGGCCGAGCCGCCCGCCGAGGCGTTCGTAGAGCAGGGCGAGGTCGAGCACCTGGCCGTAGACGTCGAGTTGGCGCTGATCGTAGGCGCCGTTGCCGGTGCGCACCGGCCGGCTCGACGCGTAGCCGTCGAGTTCGGGCCATTCCTGCTCGTCGAGCGCGGTCTCGCCGTCGAGGCCGTACATGATCTGCAGCCGCGGCAGCGTCGCCCGCATGCACCGACCCAGATAGTCGACATAGGCGCGCGCCTCGCCGCCATAGCCGAGCACCGCCAGGGCGTAGAGCGTGAAGCACGAATCGCGCAGCCAGCTGTAGCGGTAGTCCCAGTTCCGCTCGCCGCCGAGGGCTTCCGGCAACGACGTCGTGAGGGCGGCGGCCAGCGCGCCGCTCGGGGCATGGGTCATGAGCTTCAGCGCCAAGGCACTCCGGCGCACCCGTGCCGCGTGGGGGCCGCGATAGCGGCAATAGGCGATCCACTCGCGCCAGAACGCCTCGGTGACCGCCTCGAGCGCGTGCACGCGCTCGAGGGGCGTTTGACCGGTGACGTGGGTCGCCGCCAGCACGAACAGGGCGCTCTCGCCCGCCCGCAGCCGGAAGCGTCCGTGGGCACCGTCCGCCTGGACCGTCAACTCGACGCTGGCGAACAGGGCCGGCACGTCCTCGCCGGTCACGGCCGAGCCTTCGCGGCGCAAGGGCACGGAAAGCCGCTCGAAGCCGGCACTCGGACGGTAGTGGGTCGCCATCTCGACCTCGCCGTCGAGCGCCTCGACGCGCCGGACGAGCCAGTGCGGTGTTCGGATCGAGACGTAGTCGTGCGCGCCCGCACCGTCCTTGCGGCCGAGCGGCATGAAGTCGACGACGCGGACGCGGCCCGTCGCGGTGGTGAAGACCGTCTCGTGGATGTTGGTGTCGGGGCGATAGCCGCGTTCGGCCTCGACCGGTGCGCGTGGCGCCATCGACCAGAAGCCGCCGCGCGCATCGTCGAGCAGGCGGCAGAACACCGGTGCGGCGTCGAACCGGCGAAAACAGCACCAGTCGATCCGCGCATCGCCGGCAATCAACGCGGCACCGTGACAGTCGCCGATCGCGGCGTAGTCGGCGATCGGGCGGTAGCGGTTCGTCACGGCCGAAGGGGCTGGCATGGTGGCGACCTCGTTCATGCGACGATGATGATGCTCGAGCGGACATTCGGGCCACTCAATCCCGAACACGGTCCCGTGCGCGGGAGCCTCCGCCCACTCCGGCTCCGCGGCGCCGAATGTTTCCGGATCTTCCCAAGGGCGCCGCCTCACGACTGATCACGGCTCTGCGCGATGCGGCCTTCGCTACGGCGCAACCCGGCGTTCCTTGCCAGAGTCGGCGGTGGGTCGCCATCGGAGAGCGATCTCCCGGAGGAGGAGGACGAGATGAGCGCACGCACGACGATCATCCCGCCGATCGCACCGTACCATGCCCCTGCCGCTTCCCCTGGGCGTGGAGCGGAACCGCGCTGGCCGCCGTGGCTGACGGCGGCTGTCGCGGGCTTCCTCTCGACGCTGCTCTGGCTGATGCTCGTCGCAGCCGCGTTCCGTCTGCTCGGGTGACGCCGCCGAAACGACCGCTCGACATCTCGGCGCTCGGCTCCGGACGGCCTGGCCGCTGCCTTGCGGGTCACGCATCCGCGATTTGACGTGGGCCACCCGGAAGCCGAGCCTCGTTCGCATCGACGAAGCCAGGGGGGACGTTGCATGCGGACATTCGGTCGAGGCGTTTTCGCCACCCTCATGGGGCTGGCGTCGCCGGCGGACGCTGTCGACTTCACCTGGTCGACCCAGGGCGAGCCCAGCACGATGGATCCGCATGCCGCGGCCACCACGCCGGTGCTAGGTTTCCTCAACAATGTCTACGAAGGGTTGGTCCGTCGCGCCCCGGACATGTCCCTCGAGCCCTCGCTGGCGACGTCCTGGGAACCGATCGGCACCGAGGGGTGGCGCTTTCGGCTGCGCGAGGGCGTGACCTTCCACGACGGGTCGGCCTTCGACGCCGACGACGTGCTCTTCTCCTACGAGCGCGCGAGCCGCGAAGGCTCGGATGTCCGCTCGTGGTTCGTCACCGTCGAAGACGTCCGCGCGCCCGATCCGTTCACGGTCGAGTTCATCACCCGCCAGCCCGACCCGCTCTTTGCGAGCGGCATCGCCAACTGGCTGATCATGGACCGCGGCTGGGCCGAGGCGAACGGCGCGCTCGAGCCCTCGCGCGACGCTCAGAGTGCCGCCACCTTCCGCGCCAACGGCACCGGGGCCTACCGGCTGGTCGACCGCACCCCGGACGTCGCCACCGAACTCGCCCGCTTCGACGGCTGGTGGGGCGGAACGCCCGACATCGAGACGGCGGTGTTTCGCCCGCTCGGCAGCGATTCGACGCGGGTCGCTGCCCTGCTCTCGGGCGCGGTCGACCTGATCGAGCCGGTGCCCTTACAGGACGTACCGCGGCTCCAGGCCACCGCGGGCATCGACGTACTGTCGGGCGTCGAGAGCCGGGTCATCTTCTTCGGTTTCGACCATCGAAGCGACGGGCCGCTGGCGGATCGCCGGGTGCGCGAGGCCATCTACCGGACGCTCGACGCCGAGGCCATCGTCGAGCGGATCATGCGCGGCCAGGCCCGCCCGGCCGGGCTGCTGATCGGCCCCGGCGTCAACGCCTACGATCCGGCCGACGACGTCCGCCTGGAGGTCGACCGCGACCGCGCCCGCGAACTGCTGGCCGAGGCGGGCTACGCCAACGGGTTCGAGCTGAACCTCCGCTGCCCCAACGACCGCTACATCAACGACGAGGCGATCTGCACGGCGGCGGTCGGCATGCTGCAACAAATCGGCATCGAAGCGACGCTCGATGCCGTACCGGTCAGCCTCTATTGGGACGAACTCAGGGCCGGCGACTTCGACATGTACCTGCTCGGCTGGTCGCCCGGCACCTTCGACGCCGAACACCCGATCCGCTTCCTCCTCCACACCCCCGCCCCCGAACGGGGTCTCGGCAGCTGGAACTTCGGCGGCTTCTCGAACGCGCGGATCGACGAACTCCTGCCGCGCATCCAGCGCGAACTGGACGAAGCCGAACGTCAGGCGATGATCGACGAAGTGCACGCCCTCATGCAGGCGGAGATCGCCTACGTGCCGATGCACGTCCAACCGCTCGTCTGGGCCGTGCGCGACCACTTCACCGTCCGGCAGCGCCCCGACAACTTCCTCATCCTGCGCTGGATCGAAGCGCGCGGCGGCTAGCCGGTACCGGCTTCGTCGGTGGTCCGCCGCCGACGCTCCCGCACGGCCGTCCCGACCAGTTCCCAGAGCCGGGCCTGCGCGGCGCCCGCCGCGGCCTCGCGCTCGGGGCTCCACGGGATGCCGTCACAGGTGCGCAGTCGGATCGGGCCCAAGAGCTGCGCCGCGAGACGGCCGTGCGGTGCGGGCTTACCCTCCCGGTGGTCGAGATCGTGCGGCATGTTCGGGTTCTCCGTCTGCGTGGTCGATACGATGCCGGCGAAGCGTGGCACGGCCGGGTTCGGAGGCCTCGTAACGGGAGCTACAGCTCGCCGGGGCGTGAACGGGCGCGAGAACCGAACCGGCCGGTTGGCCAAGGACGGCGTGGGGTGTTATGTCGCCGGTCATGGTCGAGCCGGGATTTTTCGCTGTCGAACCCGACGAGCCGGGCATCGTCCGCCTGTTCGATCAGCTGTACGATCCGGCCTTCCTCATCGAGGTGGGGAGCGGCCGCTTCCTCGGCGTCAACCGCGCCGCCCTGGATCTCCTGGGTTACACCGCCGACGACATCAGGGCGCTCGGCCCGAGCGACATCCATCCGCACGAGATCCCGAAGGTCGAAGCGTTCCTGGCGCATGTCCGGGCGCACGGCCGTTGGGCGGCGGACGACCTCTCCTGCCGGACGCGCGCCGGCACCTACGTCCCGGCCGAGATCCGCGCGACGCAGGTGCGGCTCGGCGAACGCGACTGCGTCCTCACGCTGGTGCGCGATCGGCGCCCCGCCGCCGATGCCGCCCTCGGCCAATCGTTGCGCCGGCTGATGCACGACCTGCGCAACACCCTCACGACCAGCCAGCTCGCCGCCGACCGGCTTATGCTCCATCCGGACGCCGCCGTGCGTCGCGGTGCCGACACCGTCGTCCGCTCGGTCGAGCGTGCGGTCGAGATGTGCCGGGCGACGCTGCGGCTGGGACGGGCCGACCCGCCCCCGCCGACGAAGGAACGCTTCTTGTTGGCCGACGTGGTGAGCGAGGTGGCGGCGAGCCTGCCGGTCGACGCGAACGGCCGATCGCCGGTGACGGACGCGAGCGAGGCGCCCGTCCCGCTCGACGCCGACTTCGACCAGATCTACCGCCTGCTGCTCAATCTCGCCCGCAACGCCGGCGAAGCGGGCGCCCAGGTGGTCCGCATCGCCGGCTCGGCTGGCGCCGACGGCGTCACGGTCGACATCGCCGACGACGGGCCGGGCCTGCCCGAGGCCGTCCGCACGCATCTGTTCGACGAGGCCCCGGCAAGCAAGCCGGTCAAGGGCACGGGCCTCGGCCTCGCCATCGCCCACGAACTCGCACGCAATCACGGCGGCGATCTCGTCCTCGTCCACTCCGGTCCCGAGGGCACGGTGTTTCGCCTGCACCTCCCCCCCGGATCCTGACCTCACGGCGACGTGTCGGGCGATCGCGGCGGTGTGTGTTCGTCGGCGAAGGGGGCGTGGCTAGCCTGGGCCCGCTGCGCCACCTGCAGGAGGAACGCCGATGACGTCGTCCGCGCCGATCCGCACGCGCTCTCTGATGGATGCCTTTCGGGCGCATCCCGCCATTGCCCGGCCGCTGCACGACTTCGCCGAGGCGGTCATGCGCGGACCGTCGCCCTTCACCGCCGCCGAGCGCGAGGCCATCGCCGTCCGCGTCTCGATCGCCAATGGTTGCGACTTCTGCCGCGACGCCCATCGTGCTGCGGCGCTCGGTCTGGGGCTGGACGAGGCCGCCCTCGCGGGCCTTGCCGGCGAAACCGAGCCGCCTTCGCGGCTGGCCCCGGTGCTCGCCTTCGTCGACAAGCTGACGCGGGCACCAGCCACGATCACCGATGCCGACCGCAGCGCCGTGCTCGACGCCGGCTGGGACGAGACCGCGCTGCACCACGCGGCCCTGGTCACGGGCTTTTTCGCCCTCATGAACCGTTGGGTCGAAGCCCTGGGCTATCCGAGCGATCCGCACGCCACGGCCGCGGCCGGCCGGATGCTCGCCCGCGACGGCTACGCGGCGCTGGTCCGCAGGCTCGACGAAGCCACCGCTCCCCGCGACTGAGGATCGGGCAGCTCAAGGGTCGAGGCGGTATTCCGGATCGATGCGGGTACGCGCCAGGTTGTTGGCGCGCGTCGCCAGGCTGTAGGTCGCGATCACCGTGAGCATTTCCAGCAGCTCCGCCTGGCCGATGCCGGCCTCGCGGAACCGCGCCCGCTCCAGGTGGCCGAGCCGGCCGTCGCTCTCGATCAGGCGGCGGGTCGCCTCGACCACGACCGCGTCGGCCGGCACGGCCGGTTGTCCACCACGGCGCACCGCATCGACGCTGGCCTTGGCGATGCCGGCGGCGGCGGCCTCCTTGACGAACACGCCCTCGCAATAGCGGCAGCCCGCGCGCACCGCGACCTCCAGCGCGATCAGGGCGTGCGCGCCGTTGCCGAGGACCGGGGCTGTGTCGAGCGCCGTCTCGAGGTCGACGAAGGCGCGGAGCGTCACCGGATTGCGCGCCAGCACGCGATAGAGGTTCGGCACGATACCGTCGAACAGCGCGGCCACGCGCGCGAGCAGCCGGTCGACCTCGTCCGTGTTCGTCTGCACCACCTGGCTCATCGCACGCCTCGTCCCCTGTCCTCCGGGGCCATCATGCGATCGGCCGGTGTGCGCGGCCAAGTCACCAATCCGTGCGCGACGGGCACGCCGAGGCGAGGACCGGCTGCGCCACCACCGTCCCGACGATCCCCGCCCCCGTCGTCCGGGCCGAGGATCGTCGAGCGTGCGGCGGTTGCGCGGCGGGCGCTCAGTTGGCGCCGACGCGCAACCCTGCGGGCGGGCTGGTCTCGAGCGTGCCGTCGCCCAGCCCCTCGATCAGCGGCCAGTTGTGGTCGGCCGTCGTGACGAAGCCTTCCGGGTTGGACTGCCAGCGCCGCTGGGCGCCGGCGTTGACGTTGACGAACAGCCGCCCGTCGACCACCGCCCAGAGCTCCGGATCGCCGTCGAACTTGCGCCCCATCGCCGCGCCGAGCGCGCAGTATCCGCCATAGGCCGGCGCGTAGGCGGCAGGGTCGGCCAGGAACAGCTCGCGGTGCTCGTTCGAGGCGAAGCGGTAGGTGGCCCCGTCGTGCTCGGCGGTGATGTCGGTTGAGCCGGGTGTCGGCGTGCCGAGGGTGAAATAGGCGACCGGGTCGTAGCCGCGCAGCATCAGTCCGGCCGCGTCGACGTTGTGCGGCGTGGCGGTATCCGCGAAGGCGGGCACGGTGGCGAGCACGGTGATCGCCGAGGCGAGCCCGAGGGCGCCGCGGCGGGTGAGACGGATCGAGGACATGGTGGCTCTCCGGACATTCGTTGGTGCAGCGGCCGACGCGAGCTTGGGTACCGCGACCGGACACCACCGAGGGTACGGCGCCGCGCCGGATGTCCCACTGACGATCGGCCCACGGGCGATCACCGCTCCGCGACCGGCGCGTCAGCCGGCGAGCTTCTCCCCGGTCGGCTCCCGACGCAGCCAGAGGTGGAGCGCCGCCGCCACGGCCGCGGGCCGGTCCGCGGGCACGGCGAAGCCCGGCCGGCTCTCCAGCCAAGCGTGGAGCCGGCTGACGTCGGCGGCACTCGGCCGGCCTCCCTCGGCCCCGCGCAAGCCGGGCAAGAGGGCCGCAAGGGTGCGCGCCGGTGAGAGCGGGACGAGCGAAGCGTCGTCGGCCGCGAGGTCCGTCGTCGGCACGAGCACCGCAGCGATGGGCAGCGCAGGCGCCGGCCGCGTCGGCACGAGCCCCGCCTCTCGGCCATCGGGCCAACGGTGACGGTGACGCACCCCGGCGTGACCGAGCGGCACCCGAGCGGGCAGCCCCAGGGGCCGGCAAGGGTCGGTCGGCAATGCGTCCAGGCGGAGCCCGCCCGAAAGTTCCGCCTTCAGGGCTCTGGCCAGGGCGAACGCCGGAGCGTCGCTCGCCTCGACGGGGCCGGGGGCAACGAGAATTCCCGTGCTTGCGGAGGGCGGGCAGAGGACCGCGCCGGTGAGGGTGCCGTGGGGGGCTGCCGTCGACAGAAGGGCCGCGACGATGGCCGGCGCCACCTCCGCCAACGCCAAGTCGTCGGCGATCGACCGCCCGGCCTGGACGAGGCCGTAGCCGCGGCGGGTCTCGATCACCTCCAGGTGCGTCACCGGCTCCGCGCCAACGGACGCGCGCGCCCAGAGGCCATCGAGACGCGCGACGACGGGCGCGCTTCGCAGACCCAGACTGACCGTCGCATCGCCCAGGCCCACGTGCAGCGTCGTCTCGATCGGAGCCGGGCGAGGTGCAGCCGCGTGCGCCGGCACCTCCGTTCCGCGCGTCTGCCGAATCAGGCCGGCGGCAGCCCAGTCGGCCAATTGCGCCCAGACCTCGGCGCGCACCGCCCGGCGGGTGGCGGCGTCGCCGGCACCCCGTTCGGCCGCCAGCCGCTCGGCGAGATCGTCGGGATCGAGCCCGGCCGTCGCGTGCAGCCAGAGCCACGTCGCGGTCGGGTTCGGGTGATAGAGCACGCCCTCGTCCTCGGCGTAGAGCGCCAGGTGGTCGGGCTCGACGATCTCGGCCGCGCGGTGCCGGCAAAAGGTCGGCAGATGCACCCGCCGCCCGGCGACGGCATCGGCGAGGACGACGTCGGCGAGCCGGGGGGCCGTGAAGAACGGCAGGTGGCGCTCCGGTTCGGGGTGTGGCAAGAGCCGCTGCCAGCCGCCGGCATGGGCCAGCTCCGCCGCCGCCTCGGCGACGAGCCGGGCCTCACCCTCCAGGCCGGGATGCGCCGGCTGCGGTTGGTTCAATCCGAGCATCGCCACGAGGTCGTGCACGAGCTGGCGCTTGATGGCGAACTCGACCTCGCCGCCATCCTCGGGTGCGGCACAGACGTCGAGCGACGGGTTCAGGTTGCACTCCATGATCCAAGGCTTCAGCCGCGCGTCGATCAGGCAGTCGATGCCGAGCAGTTCGTAGCAGCCGCTCGTGTCGGCTTGGACCTCGGCGAGGCGTTGGCGGAGCGGCTCGCGGGCGGCGATCGCGGTGAGCGTCACGAGATCGTGGACCCGCTCGAACAGCGCCGCATCGTCGTGGCCCTGGTCGCGCAGCCAGGCGCGATAGTCGCGGAACGGGATGAACACCACGGGCGAGGCGACCGCCGTGTTGGTCTCGTTGATGTCGGGGTTGGTCAGGTGGCTGAACACGTTCGAGGGGTCGTTCAGGTCGTAGGGCTCGGAGGCGAGCTTGGCGAAGCCCTCGTGGTAGAGATAGACGCGTAGCGGCTCGACCGACGTGATCAGGACGTAGAGCCGCAGCACGTATTTGTGCCCGCGAATGGTGTGCGGTTCGTGCAGATAGCGCTGCACCATCCAGCGATCACCGGTCGGCACGGTCGCCGGATCCTCGACCAGCCGGATGTCGCGGCCCTTGGAGGCGTTCTTGGGCTTGAGGATCCACCGCGCCTCCGGCTCGGCCAGGGCCGCCGCCTGGAAGGCGTGATAGTGCCGGGGCATGGCGAAGGTTTCGGGAAAGAAGCCCATGCGCTGCGGCCCTTCACCGTCCGGCCCTTCGTCGGCCAGCAACCGATCGCGGGTGGCGGCCAGGGTGGCGGCCAGCCGGCTCTTCACCGTGAGGGCGTTGTTGCCGGGGATGTGGTTCGCCCACTTCCGGCCGTCGAGCGCCTCGAATGCCTCGGCCTTCGGCATGCCGGTGTACCAGCAGGCCTCCCATGCCGTCGCGTCGCCCGGCTCCCAGAGTGCGGGATCGAGGGCTTCGCGGAAGAAGCGGTCCTGGGCGTCGTGGCGGTTGCCGCCGAGCCAGTAGCGCCGCTTGGCGGTCGTTGGTGCCTCGGTCATGGAGCTCTCCCCTCGGGCCTCGGGCCGTCATGCACGGACACAGCATAGGTGCAGGGCCCAAAGCCGGCACGGGACCATGCCCCGGACTGACGCGATCGTGAGCGGGCTCGAGGTTACCTCGGACCGGGGCTCCGCTTAGTGTGGGGTGTCGATCCACGACACGAGGGAGGACCATCATGTCCGAGTTGGAGCAGCGGCGGCGTTCGTTGCTGGCATCGGTGTCGCGCGGCCTGCTTTACTCCGCCCCCTTCATGGTGGCGGCGGTCGCGGCGAACCCGGTTCCGGCGGCGATGGCCGCTAATGCGGACGAGACCATCGTGTTGGCCCAGGCGGAAGCCGAAGCCGAGGGTGAGGCCGAGGCCGAAGGAGAAGCCGAAGCGGAAGCCGAGGGTGAGGCCGAGGCCGAAGCGGAGGGAGAAGGCGAGGCCGAGGCGGAGGGTGAAGCCGAGGGCGGCTGACGCCTGCCACCCGGTCGACGTCGAAAAGCGCGGGCACCCGAAGGTGTCCGCGTTTTTTTGTCCGTATCGCGCGGCCGCCTCCTCGATCGCGACGCCGCGCGATCAGGCGGACTCGGCGCGTTCCGCTTCCGCGGGTCGAGAGTCGGGGAGGCCCGCTCGGGGTCGGAGCGACTGCGTGGCGACCTTGCGGGCGAGATCGCTGCCGAAGGCGGCATGGACGGTCGCATGGAGTTCCGGGGAACGGCGTATCGCCCGCTCCAGCTCGTCCCGATCCCACACCAGGGCACGGACCGGTCCCGCCGCCGTTGCGGTCGCCGTGGCCGGACCGTTCGCCAGAAAGCCGATCTCGCCGACGAATTCGCCGGGCCCCGCCTCGGCCACGGCAACGCCGTCGATCTCGACGTCGACCCGCCCCCGAAGGAGGGCGTAGAGCCGGGTTCCCCGTTCGCCCCGCTGCGTCAGCCGGGTTCCCGGCGCCAGATCGAGCCACGTGCCGCGCCGCATCATTCGGCGCGCGGCACCGACGTCGAGACTGGCGAGGGCGGTGGCCGTGAGCCGGCGTTCCTCCGCGGTCAGGCTGTCGCAGCGACGTTGATAGGCCAGCATCAGGGCGTGGCCGAGATTGACCAGCAGGAAGGCGACGTACCAGCCACCGGCGACGAGCGCTTCGGCGGAACCCTGCGGCAGCGTATGGGCGAGAAAGAGCGCGTAGCCAAGGGCGGCCACGACCCGCAGATGGAGCATGTCGCGAAAGAGATAGGCGAGCGCCACCGTCGCGAAGCCGAGATGCAGGAGGCCGCCTGCCAGGACGACCTCCCAGACCCGCGCCGCTTCCTGCATCATCGGCCTTCGTCCGGGCTCGGCTCAGCGGGCGGCGAAGCGCGCGCGTTCCGCCTCGACATAAGCCGTGAGTGCGGCCAGCTCGACGCTGTCCCAGGGCAGGGGGTCGGCCCCCATCGGCACCACCATGCAGAGCTGGACCATCTCGGCCGCCTTCACCTCGTCCATTCCCGCCATGTCACGGCCCATCCGCACGAAATGCGGATAGGGCTCGGCGAAGGTGCCGCGATAGTTCTGGAAGCCTTCGTGGCAGGTGGCGCAGGACGCACCGGTCGCGCCGAGGCTCGGATCGGCGAACAGTTGGGCCCCCATTTCCTCCAGCTCGGCCGCCGGTGCCTGGTGCAGGCGGACGTCGGCCGGCTGGGTGACGAGGGCCGGATCGAGGTTCTGCGCCAGGGACGTGCCTGCAAGTGCTGCCGCGGCAGCGAGGGCCGTAATGGCGAGGGTGTGACGCATGTCGTCCTCCTTCGTTGGGGTTCTCACCACTCCGCTTCGTGCGGGCGGTCACGGGTGCGATGCGGATGGGGATGCGGCCTCCCCGCGGAGCGCGAGACGAGGCACGCTCCGCCTAGTCGATCGCCGCTCGACCGATCGCCAGGAGCAGGCCGTCCAGTTCGACCGCCAACTCGTCGAGGGCAGAGCCGCCGTCGTCGTAGGGGGCAAAAACGTGGCTGGCGGTGCGCCAGCTCAAGGTCGCGGTGCCGTCCTCGTTTTCGGTCACGTAGAGCCGGAGCGGCGCCTCGATGCCGGCCTGCACGCTCGCCTCCAGCATGCGCACCGCGAAGGGCGGGGCGAACACCCCGATCACCATGTTGCCCGGGATTTCGCGACCGATTGCCCGCGCCCCGACGGTGGCACTCGCCCGCGTCACCAGGGCGAGCGGGCTCGCCTCGATGGCGGCTTCGACGCGCGTCACCAGGGTGGGGTAGTCGTGCGGCGTCTCGCGGATCTCCCAGCCGGGCAGCGGTTGCAAAGCCTGCGCCGGGGCGATGACCAGCAGCGACAGGAAGACGGCGGCCCGAAGGACGGCGAGAGCAGATGTCATGGGTTGGCCTTTGCAGCTTCGGTTGTCAGTCCGGCATCACCTTGCGGTAGAGATGCCACGTGGCGTGGCCCAGCACCGGCAGCACGACCGGTAGACCCAGCAGAACCGGCAGCGCGCCGAAGCCGAGCAGGACGGCGACGATCAGCGCCCACGCGACCATCGGGCCGGGGTTCAGACGTACCGCCCGGATGGACGTGTTTGCGGCGGTGATCGCATCGATCTCCCGGTCGAGGATCAACGGAAACGCCACCACGGAAATGGCAAAGACGAATAGCGCGAAGCCGAGGCCGACGACGCCACCCACCAACATCAGTGTCCAGCCCTCGGTGCTGGCGAAGAGCACGCCGAGCGCGGCCGGGATCGCTGTGGGCAGGGGCCCCAGCAGCAAATCCGTTAACCCGGCGGCGACCACCATCCAGAGGAGGAAGATCGCCGCCAGCACGAGCCCGAGGCCGAGCAGCGATCCGGCCGCCGCCGTGCGGTAGCCCTCCAACATGTGCCACCACCGCGTCTCCGCACCCGAGTCGCGGCGCTTGCTGAGCGCGTAGAAGCCGACCGAGGCGAAGGGCCCGAGCAGGGCGAAGCCACCGACCAGCGGCACGATCAAGGGCAACAGCGCGCGCTCGACGACCACGGTCACGAGCAACAGGCCGGCAATCGCGTAGAACAGCCCGAACAGCACGCCGTGCGTCGGAATGGCCATGAAATCGGCGAGGCCGAGCCGCAGGGCGTCGCGCACGTCGGCCACGGTCATGGTCCGCACCGACAGCGCGACGTGCGCCGGATCACGCACCTTGTCGAGCTTGTTCATGGCCGGGCTCCGATCGGGTCTCGATTGCCGCGTGGCGGGCCTGCCCTAGGCCGCGTCGCGGACAGTCGAAGGGTTCCACGCGAACGGCGCGAAGGGGTCGTCCAAGGCCGGTTCGAACAGATGGTTGGCGTAGTTGCTGAGCGTCTTGACCGCGAGGGCGAGGACGATCTCGAGCACGTGCCGTTCGCCGAAACCGGCCGCCAGAAAGGCGTTGGTCGACTGGGTGGAGGGGCGGCCCCGGCTCTCGACCACGCCTTCCGTGAATGTCGCGAGGGCGCGCAGCTTGGGATCGGCGAGTTCGCCACCCGTGCGCAGGGCCTCGATCTCCGTCGACGGCAACTTGGCGACTTTCGTTGCCAGCATCGAATGCGCCGCCATGCAATAGGTGCAGCCGTTGATCCGGCTGATCGTCAAGAACACCACCTCCTGTTCGCCGGCCGTGAACCCCGAATCGGCCCGGAAGCGCTCGTAGCCGTCCATGTAGGTCTCGAGCAGGCCGGGCGAGGCCACCATGTTGGCGTACATGTTGGGCACGAAGCCGAGCCGCTCTCGGGCTCGCTCCAGGACGCGCCGCTGGTCCGCATCAGCCCCGTCGAGCGTGGTCGGTGGCAGGTGCATCCGGTAAGCCTGGGTCATGGCGCCCTCCGTACTTGTCTGGCCCGCATGATCGCCGATGCCGGCCGACGGTCCAGGCACGTTCCGGTGAGGACGCCGTGAAGAGGCCGGTGACCGCAGCGAGGCAACGGCGTCCCGATGCCTGTCGGTGGGGGTGCATCGCCAGCTTCCGCGTGCGGCGCATCAAGCCCTAGCCTGACGCGATGGACCACGATTCACCGGGTGGCCTCGGGCCAGGAAGGTCGCGGCTCGACGTCCCGCAAATCTTCGCCGCGGCGGGGCTGATCGCGCTGGCCCTCGTCGGCAGTTTGCTGGCGATCACCCTCGACAGCGGCGACATCGACGGAACCCTTCTGAGGGGCCGGATCGACGAGCTCGGGCCGTGGGGTCCAGCGGCCATCGTGGTCCTGATGGTCATCCACTGCTTTGTGCCCTTCCCGGCCGAGATCGTGGCGCTTTGCGCGGGCGCCGCTTTCGGGCCCGTTCTCGGTACGGTGCTGGTGTGGACGGGTGCGATGCTCGGGGCGGCGCTTTCCTTCGGCTTGGCGCGTCATCTCGGACGCGCCGCGGTCGAACGGCTGCTGGCGGCGCGGTACCGCACCGCCCTCGACGACTGGACCCGCGATCAAGGTGCGGCGACGCTCCTCGTCAGCCGCTTCGTCCCGGTGATCGCGTTCAATCTGGTCAACTACGCCGCCGGGCTCACCCGCGTGAGCTGGTGGACGTTCCTCTGGACGACCGGCGTCGGCATCCTGCCGCTCACGTTC